>CACVKW010001447.1 GCA_902749685.1 Olavius sp. associated proteobacterium Delta 1
AATGTTTGGCTACTCGACTGTTTTAAGATCTCTGACCCAGGGACAGGCACAGTTCACGATGGAATTCGCCACCTACAAACAAGTGCCGCAAAGCATTGCAGAAGAACTCGTTAAAAAGTTGGCTGATGAAAAAAAGAATGTCGCGTAAACGGGGTGCGAGTTGCGAGGTGCGGGGGACGAGTTAAGGCTGAGAAAATTCCAAACACCAAAAAACAGATCTCAAATAAATCCCAAGGACCCAAATTCAATATCTTAGTTAAACTATGTCAAAATCAAAGGGCGTTGAAAATTTGGACTCACCACGAAATTCGGCAGAAGCAATTGATTCCCCTGATCAGAAAGTCTTGCGCTCCACTGAAAAAATCGAACCGGAAACCCTTGATATCCTTCCACCTTATCGAAAACAGGCCGATTCACCTGCCGCTTTGTTCAAAAGCAGGCCCGCAGACGGGCGGACCGCCGCTACCGGGCCGGCTGAAAAACAGCTGGATCCTGCCACCATGCTGCTAAAAAATCAACCTTGAAGTGGAGAAGCCGAATGCAATCCAGGACCAGGTTCTCGAATGTGCCAAATAACTCCCCCCAAATGGACGCATAGGGGCTTGTAAAGTTCCAAAAAAATCAACAAGCCCTTAAAAGGCAGAAACCATTTATAATCTATAATTAAAAGAAAGGAGGCTCGCAGTGTTAGGCTAAATTAAATCTATAATTTGACCTGGGATATCAATTTCTAATTTGCCGGGGCGGAGTTCGTTTAATCGGGGCATTATACCCTGTGCCTTATAGCCTAGACCTTATGTCTTAATTATTCTTTTTCTTTAAGAACTTTTTCCGGCCAAACCCAACCAAACCGATCAATCCCGTGCCAACCAACAGCATGGTAGCAGGTTCGGGGACGGGGTGATTCGCTACGTCAAAAACTGGTCTATCTGAACCTTCAGATGCTAACTTGAGAAATAAATTTTGGCCTGCATAAGTTTCATCGTTGACAAAACCCACCCGTGTCCCTTCAGGGACTCCATCCGAAAATGGGCGCCGGTTAGTTGCCATGTACCGCCAGTGCCGGAGATCGTCCACCCATTCGCTTTGGATGTAAAAGTACCATTAGCATCGGGCACATTGAAACCCGCTGGTGGTTGATCAGCTTCAAAATTTAATTCATCTATTAGCTCAGAAAAGTTATCTTCACCCAATCCTTCTGGAATAGAGGAAGCGCCGGTGTCTTCGATTAGCTAATTAGCGCGGGCATCGAAAACGGGCCTCGTGTTTGCTAAGGAACCTAATTTTATAAATAAGGATTGGCCGGCATAAGTCCCATCAGCGGTGTATGATATAGTTGCCGAGACAAATCCACCTCTAATGGGATTAAAGTCGATTTCACTAATTTCTGCGAGAATATCGCCGTTAATCGATCCTGCCAGCAGCTGAACCGTATACCCGAATTCGTCGTCGGTATCCCGCCAACCCACAGATAGGTCCACCGTATAGGTTGTTCCGGAAGCAATCGTAACTCCCTGAATCTGCTGGTACATGAATGCCCCTTCGTTGACAAAACCGACATTGGTCCCTTCAGGAACTCCATTCGGAAACGGCGCGGTTGGCTGCCATGTACCGCCAGTCTCGGAGATCGTCCAGCCGGTTGCGCTCTTTATATAATCACCATTCACATTGCTCGTGAAACCCTCAGGCGGCTGATCGGTTTCAAAATTTAAGTTGTTCACCAGTCCATCTGGAGTAGAGGAGTCCGTCACGGGGACTGCGTCAAAAACGGGTCTGGTGTTTGCTAAAGAACCTAATTTTATGAATAAGGATTGGCCGGCTTGAGTCCCATCATCGGTGTATGATATATTTGCCAACGTAAAATCACCTCGAATCGGCATAAAGTCAATTGCGGTAATCTCTGCGAGTATATTGCCGTCAATCGAACCTGCCAGCAGCTGAACCGTATACCCGAATTCGTCATCAGTATCCCGCCAACCCACAGATAGGTCCACCATATAGGTTGTTCCGGAAGCAATCGTAACTCCCTGAATCTGCTGGTACATGAATGTCCCTGGGTTGACAAAACCGACATTGGTCCCTTCAGGAACCCCATTTGGAAACGGCGCGGTTGGCTGCCATGTACCACCAGTCTCGGAGATCGTCCAGCCGGTTGCACTCTTTATATAAGCACCATTTTCATTGATCGTGAAACCCGCAGGCGGCTGATTCGCTTCAAAATTTAAGTTGTTTACCAGCTCAGAAATGTTTTCTTCACCCAATCCTTCTGGAACCACCGTTACGATCTGCGTATCGGTGGCCGAATTACCCGAATTATCCGTTGCAGTCCAATTCACCGTGGTTGACCCCAGGGCAAACCCGGCCGGAGCATCATTCGTCACGGTTGGGCCGGGTGGATTGCAGTTGTCACTGACGACCGGTGTGCCCAGATCCACGGTCGTCTCCCCGCAGCCCACCTGGGCGACCGTCACATCCGCCGGAGCAACGATGGCGGGGGGTTCGGTGTCCTGCACCGTCACACTGGCCAAACAGAAGGCCGACGCACCGCTAACATCGGTGACAGTCAGGGTAACCTCAGTGGTTCCTATCGGGAAAGATCCAACATGCGATTGCGCGATATTAATCGGATCGCCATCCGGGTCATAAGAGCCTCCATCAACTGAGGCCACGGCCGTTGTACAGACGCCAGCATCGGTCGCGACAGTCACATCCTGGCACACGGCCACCGGCGGCTGGTTGGGAATCATTACCGTTGCGATCTGGGTATCGGTTGCCGAATTGCCCGAAGTATCCGTTGCGGTCCAATTCACCGTGGTCGACCCCAGGGCAAACCCAGCCGGAGCATCATTCGAGACGGTTGGGCCGGGTGGATTGCAGTTGTCACTCACGGTCGGAGTACCCAGATCCACCGGCGTATTGCCGCAGACTGTCTCGGCGACCGTCACGTCCGCCGGAGCAGTGATGGAGGGTGGTTCGGTGTCCTGCACCGTCACAACGGCCGTACAGGAGTCCGACGCACCGCTATTATCGGTGACGGTCAGGGTAACCTCAGTCGTACCTAAGGGGAAAGATCCAACATGGGATTGCTCGATGGTAATCGAATCGCCATCCGGGTCGTAGGAGCCGTTGTCAACTGAGGCGTCGGCCGTCGAGCAGACGGACGGATCGGTCGCTTCGGTCACGTCCTGGCACACGGCAACCGGCGCCTGGTTGGGACTCTCCACCGTGACGGTCTGCGTATCGGTCGCCGAATTGCCCGACGTATCCGTTGCCGTCCAAGTCACCGTGGTCGCGCCCAGGGGAAAAGCGGCCGGACCGTCATTCGTCACTGCTGGGGTGGGTGGATTGCAGTTGTCACTTACGGTGGGTGTACCCAGATCCACGGGTGTATCACCACCGCCTGCCTGGGTGACCGTCACATCAGCCGGCGCACTGATGGAGGGTAGTTCGGTGTCCAGCACCGTCACAATGGCCGTACAGGAGGCCGACGCACCGCTGCTATCGGTGACGGTCAGGGTAACCTCGGTGGTACCTAAAGGGAAAGATCCAGCATGGGATTGCTCGATGGTAATCGCATCGCCATCCGGGTCATAGGAGCCGTTGTCAACGGAGGTCTCTGCCGCTGAGCAGGTGCCCGGATCAGTCGCCAGGGTCACGTCCTGGCACACGGCAACCGGCGCCTGGTTGGGATCAACCGCCGTCATCTGCGCCTGGGACTGATACCCACAATAATCGGTAGCCGTTAGGGTTGTGCTCCCGCTGCTGATGGCCTCGACGCCAACAATACGCTCGTTTACCGTCGTCAAATTACAGATACTGCTGTCGGACACCGACCACGTGATCGGCGTAAGCCCGCCGGTCACCGTCAATTCGGCACTTTCCCCCGTATTGAGGGTTAACGAATCCGGATCAATCGTAATCGGTTGGATACGGTCACCATAGCAGAAGCCGATCTCCTGCCAATCGCTCCATATGTATCCATCCGAGACCCGCACGCTGACATAATAGCAATATCCGGTCTGCAATGGCGACCCGTCGTATATAACCGACGTGGCATCACCAACAAAGACTTGAGGATTCCACAAGGGTGCTCCCTGTCTCCCGGTCTCCGACCACACCTCTACTTCAACATCGGCCGGCGGGTGGTTGTCGGCATCGAAGTAAATCCATTCAAAAGCCGGTGTCGCATCCTGCACGTTGCAGGGATTTTCTGCCACCAGATTAAGATCACTCAGCACCGGCGGGGTGTTGCAGCTTCCGGTAAGCGTCATCTCATGGGGTTCATCAAATGTTCCGGAATAGGAGGTGACGCCATAGTTATCGCTGGCGGATATAAAGTACTCCACGCTTTCTCCAAAAGTGGCGGATTGCGGGATGGTGCCGCTGTATTCATCCTGCGAGGCTGACAGGTCAACAACTTCGTATAAAAACTCGCCGCCGACCCGATAATGGAGACGGGCCTCTTGGACATCGTTTTCGTCATCCAGTATCAGTGGTTCCACCAGGATTTGACCGCCACATGAGCCGAATACGATCGGTTGATGATCGATCACCGGTGCCTCATTGGGGCCAACCGGAATCTGATAGGGGGAGGCTGCAGGATTTGTCAAGGGGCTGGTTGCGCTGTTGGTGCCGTCTGAAGCCCAGATATAATAGTCGACGGCTGGCGGCAAGACCACGTCGTACGGAACGATTCCACGGTAGAGATCATCGGAAACATTGACCATCTCAACTGAAAGTAACTCGCCGGTTGTTGCGCGACGATAGTAGAGGACTGCCGACTGCACGGCGACATCGTCGGTGATCCGGGCTTCAATGGCAATCGCCTGCTCTTGGGGTTGTGAAGTGTCGCTCAAGGCCACCGTTTGCGAGGTTCTCACAATCAGCGGCGGCTGGCAGTCTTCGCATTTCATGCGGAATAAATTCTCGCCCCAGGCGCTCCAGCATCCGGCCGCTTCATCATCACGCACCCTGACCCGTGCATAATAATTTTGTCCCGCAATCAGAGGATCCCCATCATAGATCACACTGGTTTCACTGGTCAGGGTGCTGTGGGTCCAAACGTTTTGCCCGGTCCCGCCAGGACTCTTCCACACCTGAACCTCAAATTCTGCTTGAGCGTGGCCAAGCTCATCGTAAAACGACCAGGAAATCTGAGGCGTCGGATTGGTGACGTTGTAAATATCTTCATCAGGGCCGAGGTTGATATCTTGCACTTGGGCCATACTCAAGCATTCCGGTCCCTGCCAGACACAGTCGACGATCTTTGTCCGCCCCACCGGCCACCACGGGTAGAGGAGAAAATATAACCGCTGGTCATCGGATGACGCCAGTAACGATGTGACGTCTCCCGGACGATACAAATAATCATTAAAAGCCGGACGGCTGTCTGCTTCGTAATTATAAGCATTTATAAGCGGCTGCGAAACACCGTCGATTGTCAGCCCGGTCCAATCGATCGTCGCAGATTCATAGCGGTAGTCCTGCCAGATTCTCACCTTATACTCACCGTCCGGATCCGGCATAAATAAGGAAAGGTCAAACACATGGGTCTGATCCACATCG
>CACVKW010001448.1 GCA_902749685.1 Olavius sp. associated proteobacterium Delta 1
TAATCACTCTTGTCCAAAAACGGGTTTAGAATGAGTCATAAAGTGAGTAATAATACGAGTCATTGAAAAAAATCCTCCTTATATGTAGGGTGGTTGTTAA
>CACVKW010001449.1 GCA_902749685.1 Olavius sp. associated proteobacterium Delta 1
AACTCATTGCTGTCCAAAATAATTTGAAAATCAAATACTGCCTTTAATAAAAACAGGCAGTTATAAACGGGAAATTAGTGATTTAGAAATCAGGTTGTAC
>CACVKW010001450.1 GCA_902749685.1 Olavius sp. associated proteobacterium Delta 1
ATGCTGGATATCTAACAGGACACTATCGGTGAATTTCAACGACATCCAGTATCCAGAAACCAGAATCCAGGATCAGTCAATACTTTCAATGGTCTTCATTGCAGC
>CACVKW010001451.1 GCA_902749685.1 Olavius sp. associated proteobacterium Delta 1
GTACAACCTGATTTCTAAATCACTAATTTCCCGTTTATAACTGCCTGTTTTTATTAAAGGCAGTATTTGATTTTCAAATTATTTTGGACAGCAATGTTCCCCAATATTATTTAAAATATGTTTTGTGAAGATACCATTTCGGCCTGTGCCATCAGCTGCAATGGAACCGGGAGAAGTAGCATAAGCGACAAAA
>CACVKW010001452.1 GCA_902749685.1 Olavius sp. associated proteobacterium Delta 1
GCCGCTCACATCGATCGCACTCGATTCATCGATGACCAGCGTCTCAATCTCGAGCTCTAAGCGAGAGATGCTCTCTGTGGTAGCGCCTGAATGGGTGAGGGAGCTTCCCTCAGCAAGGGTCAGGCTGTTGGCTATAAGAAGGCCGTCAAAGGTAAGGCTGCTGTTATTTGATAGTGTGATCTCATCGACCTCAAGCGGACCGTTGATGTTGATCATCAGGGTTTCATTGTCCATAGAAAGCCTATCTAGGCTTGGCCTTTCTTGTAATTTAATAGTCCCATTGACTGCATCTATCTCTAAATCATCCCCCAGGATATTATTAGCCTCAAGCACAGAGTCAATGACCGTTAAAATGCCTCCTGGAGCAAAGGCAATATTGTTTTCTGTTGATACGCTCACCTTGCCCCTTAGGGTGAGACCATCAATGAAATACACCCCAACATACCTATCCCCAATTTGAGCTATCTCGGTCAAGTCACCATCTGAAGCATCAATAGTGATTGTGGTCTCCGTGTTAGCAATAATGGTAAAAGTCCTATCCTGCTCAATGTTGGGATTCAGCTCAAGTCCGATAAGACCTAATGCACCTGTTTCCGAATTCGGCACCGGAAAGTCTGCGTTCTCATCGGTGAGCGCTGTGGCAGTGAGACCGGTGATGACCCCAGAGCCCACAGATCGAAGCGGTGTCTCACCGCTTATCCCACTATTGTCGATTATCAGTTCTCCATAGGTCTGAGCAGGGGATTTGAGAAACACCGTCCCCGCCCCACCGCGGCCACGACGCCCAGTGCCTCCGTAAGCAACAATATTCGCAGTATCAAAACCAGATATATCACCATAGTAAACAGCTACCCTGCCGCCTCCACCCCCGGTA
>CACVKW010001453.1 GCA_902749685.1 Olavius sp. associated proteobacterium Delta 1
GAGTCATTGCTGTCCAAAATAATTTGAAAATCAAATACTGCCTTTAATAAAAACAGGCAGTTATAAACGGGAAATTAGTGATTTAGAAATCAGGTTGTAC
>CACVKW010001454.1 GCA_902749685.1 Olavius sp. associated proteobacterium Delta 1
GCCAGAGTTGAGGAAATCGCAAAAATGGTGCTTTTCCTTGCTTCCGACCAAAGCAGCTACTCGACTGGAAGCATCTTTATGGCGGACGGCGGAATGAACGCTTGATAAGAAGTGCGGCCGGAAATTTCGCACGAGAGAAGATTAGGTGGCGTTGTTTCATATCTGCAAAAAAACAGGGCCGAAATGATAGAATTCTATAGTCATCATTTTGAGGATAATTTGTAGGTGAAAATATTCTTCAGATGTACGGTAGCCCAACGTAATTTTCCGCAAGGCTGCGTGAAGCGGCTAATGTAATCGCAATTCAGCTCGTGGTCTTGGCCGTCTTTACGATAGCTCAGAACGGGACTGGATTTTTCGTTAGTTGAAAATGCCGCGCACATTTCCTGATTTACTTCGAAGATGAAGCCCTGAATCAGAATGATCCGGTTTTGATGAGCTTCGATGATGAAGCGCACAGAAAAACCTTGGTTGCCGGGCGGGAAGAAGCGGGGGGTGTAATTATCTACTGCTTCGATATTCACCTTCAGGACGAGAATGAAACCGCCTTTTTTGATGCGTTAAGAAAAAAAAGGTTTCAGGAGTCGGGTTTCAGGTGTCAGGCCGGCCTTTGACTGACAAAGCGGCAAGAATCATCGGAATCTTTTGCTGTTAACTGACACCTGACACCTATAACTATAGCGATTGGCTTTTCCGCAACGTAAACGACCAGATTTATTGACATACTGCAGGTACAGTATTTTTTTTCGTGGAACGCGGAAAGAAATTTCTGATAAAACTTGCAATCCATTCCGACTGCACCGGTAAGGGGTGATTTGTTTGATCGAAGGGGAATCAAGTTGAGGTAGCATTCTCATGGGCTGTTTTTTTCCCCTGTAGTCTTTCAAAAAGGTATATAGAAAATTGAGTACCAAAGGAAGTGAGGGCTTTGGGATTCGACCAAAGTAATATATTTATTTGGAGAGACTTAATGTATATCGTAGGTCTTGGGGTCGCCCATTAAAGGGCGGCCCAATGCGACAACTCCAGCGACACAGGACCGGGAAAGTGATCGGATCTGCGTTTCAACTCGGCCTTTGGCCCGAAGTTGGTCCATGCGTCCGATAGTCGAGATAACACGCTGTTTTAATTGACCGTTTTCTTTTCGATTTTCGACGATTTGCAGATATTGATACTTTCCGGATATTTTTACGTGTGCAAACATGGGAGGCTCCCAGTTTAGACACCCCATATAAAGGAAAATAAAGTGGTCATTGCAATTATTGGTTCCGGCGCCATGGGTAGCCTTTTTGGCGGCCGGCTAAAATCTGCGGGAAATAATGTTACCCTTGTTGATGTTTGGGAGGACCACATTCAAACCATCAACAATAATGGGTTGATTATCGAAAACCCCACAAAGCGGGACGTAATCTATATTTCGGCGTGTTTGCCCGGTGATTTGCAGAAGCCGCCGGACTTGATGATCATCTTTACAAAAACCATCCACACCGAATCCGCTTTGAAAGATGTCCAGTCATTGATATCGGATCAGACAACGATTCTTACTGTGCAAAATGGTGTCGGCCATGATCGCATCATTGCCCGGTATTTTGACCGGTCAAAAATCATCCACGGGGTTACAACTTACCCCTGCCACATCCTAGGGCCGGGCCATGTCCGAACGGAAGAAGAAGGAACGATTAAAATCATGACACTTGACGGTAGGCACCGCCAAATGCTTTCCGATGTGGATCGACTGTTCAATAGTGCCGGTTTAAACTGTGAGATTACGCCCGATGTAACCGTTGCGATTTGGGAGAAGCTGGCTTTCAATGCGGCTTTGAACGGCATGACTACTGTGCTGCGTCTGCCAGTCGGTGAAATTGACCGGGTTGATGACGGAAGGGATCTTGTAAAAAAAATCGTTGATGAAGCCGTTGAGGTGGCAAACCGAATGGATATCGCCATAAGTAAATCACGTATTCTTTCCACCGTATCCATGGCTTTCAGAGCCCACAAAGACCACAAGCCGTCGATGCTGCAGGACGTTTTAAGCAAGCGGAAAACCGAAGTGGACTTTATAAACGGAGCCATTGTCCGGGAGGCAAAAGCGCTGGGATTTTCGGTGCCGGCAAATGAAACCTTATACAGACTCATAAAAGTACTGGAGGCTACTTACTTGAAGAAGGAGTAAACATTAACAGCGATCATGAGTCCATAAATATGTGTTCTCGGATTCCAGATTATCAGCATTACCGAATGGTGTTGTCGCTTCCCGAAGTTCAAAAGTATCATCAGCAGTTTTTATCTTTCTTCCTGCCGCTCTAAATCCGAGGGCTTCTTTCATAACTTCGGGGACGTCCTTTATTCATAACTTCGGGGACGTCCTTTATATTTTCAGTTCCGAGGGTAGAATCGACCTAAACTAAATAGCTAAAGGATGTCCCTTATGCCCCCATAGTTGTCGATA
>CACVKW010001455.1 GCA_902749685.1 Olavius sp. associated proteobacterium Delta 1
ATTAACAACCACCCTACATACAAGGAGGATTTTTTTCAATGACTCGTTTTACAACTCATTATATGACTCATTCTAAACTCGTTTTTGGACAAGAGTGATG
>CACVKW010001456.1 GCA_902749685.1 Olavius sp. associated proteobacterium Delta 1
AAGCAGATGTAGATGCTTCATCCTCGATTACAAATAATCTGCGGTTTGCCGGCCAATACTTCGATCAGGAGAGCGGGCTGCATTACAATTATAATAGGTATTATAGTTCCGAGACAGGTAGGTACCTAACCTCTGATCCAATAGGCTTTTCTGGTGGAATAAATTTATATCAATATTCTTTTAGCAATC
>CACVKW010001457.1 GCA_902749685.1 Olavius sp. associated proteobacterium Delta 1
GGATGAGACCGGCAGGGAGGCCGCAGCGTCATTATCAGCAAGGTTTGAAGCTGAAGGCCTGCGGACACATATAATCAATCTTCCCGAAGGACGGGACATCAACGACTTTTTTCTTTTAACCCCGCCTGCGGCGGGGCAGGCTGAATTTAAAAAATTGCTCAACCAGGCCAATCCCGATGCATATGCTGCCGAAGGTCACGCCAACGGTGTGATTAAGAAAGAAAATAAGGAGCCGCAAATAACCTCTACCGATTATGGTTTTGTCATGGCCGTGGACGGCCGCAGATACGAAGTCAGAGGGCTTTTGAAAAATGGCAGCAAACTGAAGGCCACGGTGAAAGCTATTATGCAGGAAAAATCCAAAAGACGCCTGCATGTGGACACGGTGGATTTTTACTCAGCCAGGTCCCGATCCTATCTAATCAAGGGGCTATGTGATTTGTTCGGTTGCGATGAAAACACCATTGGCGAGGATGTCCAGAAGCTGCTTGAACTGGCTGAAGATTACAAACAGCCGGAACAGGGGCCGGAAACCAAAGAGGTGATGACCGGCGCCGATAAAGCCAGGGCGCTTGCCTTATTGAAAAACCCGGCCATGTTTGATGAGATCCTATCCGAC
>CACVKW010001458.1 GCA_902749685.1 Olavius sp. associated proteobacterium Delta 1
ACCGCCGAACGTCTTTGCTGTGGGGCGCGGGGCAGTTCGTTCGTCCCAACCAGCAAATGGTTATGCCTAGAAAACTATTAAAACATTCCCAAATACTATTTGTTTTTATATATCATTTTCTCAACAAAACTCTGTATTTTTGGTATTGCATCCAACATATATTTTTGATTCAATTCTATCATTTTATTGGTCAATTCTGGTGTTTTATTAATATAGGTTTTACCAATCGGGCTTTTAAAAAAAACAATTAGGCCTTTTAATTCAGCAATTGTAAAGGTGTCTGAATAAAGATTAATGAAATCTTTTTTAATCGCCTCATAATTTAATAAAGTCAAAAACAATTTTGAAAATTCGTTTTTATCTTGTTCAGACATTCCATTCTCCATAGTTTGTTCCATATTTTCAATTTGCATCTGTTCTATTTGAGCAAAGCTTTTCTCAATATTATTTTTAATATCAAGCAACTCAATTAATTCTTCAGAAAGTTTATGGTGTAAAGCATCGTTAGCATAAGAGATGTTACTAATAATCAAACAAGTTACGATAACTGTAGATAAGCAAGCTTTTTTCATTTCAATCCCTTTCTTTTTACAATGTTATATTGTAACGTATTGCTCACCAGAGAGGACCGCGTAGTGGTCCGAATCTGGTGCAGCAAATTATTATGCTTTATTTATGTATTTGATTTTAGTATTCAATATTCACAAATATCTTTATATTTCTTAGGTATACAAACATTAGGATTTATTGATAGTGCTTTGTCAAACATCTTTTTCGATTTAGCGCAATTACCTTGCATAGCAAAAATATACCCGGGCAAGACCTCTTTCTCACCTTTGGAGCATTCTGTGCTGACAAGGCTTAATAGACTCACAGCTTCAGGTATCATGTTGTCATCAATTAATACTTCAACCGCGTTAACTCGACGCTTATCAAGTGCTATTGTTTCCATTTTTTTTTCAAACTCTTCAGGGTCTTCAGTGGAGGCCTCGTCAAAAAAGTCCTGCAATTTATCCTCAACTAGAACATAGCCATTTAACAGAAAAAATGTGCCCCCCTGAAAGGTATCTGAAAATTCTCCTAGCAGTGTTCCATCATCTGAAAATGCGCATATTTCAGCGGCATATTCATTTTGTTTTGTTCTTTTTGTTTTTATGTGCTTCAAGGTCGATAAAGGAAGGACGGTTTCCTTAGACAAAACTCTTGATGTGACTTGATCATAATAGGTTGTGGTACCTTCTCGTGTAAGTTTTTTAATTTCAATATGCTTGTATTTTTTGGCAAATCCTACAGTTGTTTGACTATCAGAATATTTTGCATTTACTTCAGCTCCCTTTTCTACCAAAATCTTAACAGCAGGCAAATTACCATGAAAAGCGGCAACTTGTAGAGGCGTCATCTTCGGTTTATAAGCTCTCGCTTCAATGTTGGCACCATTTTCCACCAGGATTACCAAAATATCTGTATTACCGGTCTCTGCAGCTAAGTGAAGAGGTGTAGCGCTATTCCAATCCTCGACGTTTATCTCCGCATTTTTTTTAATGAGTAATCTTAGTATATTCGTTGCATCATTTCTCACTGCTGCATGAATGACCGACCTACCCAATAGGGTCCTATAATTTATTAGCTTGGGTTTTTCCGTCAAAATTAAATTTACTTTCTTAAAATCCTTTGACGTAATAGCACTATAGATTGGAATTCGTTCGAACTGTTCATATGCAATGAATGCGAAGAATGAAGCCCACAATAAAATTAAAAAACGGTTAGCCCATTTTTTCCAATTTTTAGCTGAATGAAAGCTTGCGAACCATATCACTACAATTGAGAACGCTATAAAGTATTCTATGAAAATAATCCTACTTTCATTCATAACAAAATGATACTGAAATAGTAATATTAAAAATAATCCGCTCTTTTATAGACGTACATAATGCTGGAATTGAGAGGCCGGGAAACGCTTACCGAAAACCTATCTTAAGACCCCAAAATTTTGCTAAATGATTTCATTCGAAAAAACCGCATCTTTTCCCGGCCACTCTCAAATAACTTATTCGGGCTTTGCGCGATCAATAATCTCCTGCTTCATTTCAGGTGATTGATTCCAATGATAATTTTTTGAATATGCTTCTTCTATTTTTCTGTCCCCTGATTTGGAAAATCGCAATTGGTGTTTTTTACCTTTGCCCTTTTGATAATACTGAGTAATGTGTGGAACCATATTAAGATCATGAGCATGAAACCCAATGATCCTCAAAATACGATTAGCCTTGGAGAGACTTCCTTCAAAAACACGTTCAAGATAAGGGACTTTCCCTTGCTGCCAAGCATCGTGATTCTTTTTAGTGAGATTACCCATTTCAATAAGTATGTCAACAGGTGCAATTGCGTCGGATTTTGTTAAAACCAGCGCAACTGCCCGAACAACTCGTGGATAATATTTATCTTTCCTATATGTTGTGACTGTAACTCTCTTCATTTCCGTATTTTAGAGCCCGAACGTCCGCCACTGAGCAGCGGCCTAAATGATTTCCTAGCCTGCACGGCTCTTACGTAAAACCGCTATCTTCAAGCCGTCGGCTCAACTGGTTTTTTATGGAATGCTACTTGTCAAATATACTTTTATAAGGTTAAATAAAACAACATTGCTGTCCAAAATAATTTGAAAATCAAATACTGCCTTTAATAAAAACAGGCAGTTATAAACGGGAAATTAGTGATTTAGAAATCAGGTTGTA
>CACVKW010001459.1 GCA_902749685.1 Olavius sp. associated proteobacterium Delta 1
GAAGACTCGCCAGCCATTATATAAGCGAGGCTGAAGCCCCCTTCGGCAAGCTCAGGATAAACTTGGAGGCAGACGTACCTTATTCTTTGTCCTTTTCCCGGGGATGGCAACGATTGTGGACTTCCTTTAAATCCGTAATGCTCACGCGGGTGTAAATTTGAGTGGAATCCAGCGAGCTGTGGCCTAACAGCTTTTGGATGGTGTGCACACCCGCCTTGTTCCTGAGCATGGCCGTGGCACAGGTGTGTCGGAACGTGTGGCAATGAATGTTCTTTTTGAGCTTTGCCTTTTTTCCATATTTTTTAACCAGCACC
>CACVKW010001460.1 GCA_902749685.1 Olavius sp. associated proteobacterium Delta 1
ATTCATCAATTTTCTGATCTTTCTCGCTCACCGGCAATTGAAATTTAATTCTGGCTTCAGCTTCTTTGATGATCCGCTCGATGAATTCACCACTGCCTAATATCCGATCATCACTTAATTCACGTTCCCCCGAGCGGCGCATTGCCTTAAC
>CACVKW010001461.1 GCA_902749685.1 Olavius sp. associated proteobacterium Delta 1
GCTGAAGACGGGATCTTCGACAAATCTAAATCTTATTCCCCACCCGCCCTCCTATAAAACAAGGAAGCCGCTTGTCTATCTTAATGGCCCTGTCTGTCAAGCTAAATGCAGTTCTTACATAATCAGTCGTTATCAGACAGAGCAATCTATTTTTAAA
>CACVKW010001462.1 GCA_902749685.1 Olavius sp. associated proteobacterium Delta 1
CTGGCAAAGCCGACCTTGATCTCCCGCATAAATTCGGAAAGACTGGACAGCTTTTCGCGTAAATAGGGAATCTGGCCTTCGGCAAATTCCCGGCTGTCGCCAACATATGTTTCAAAGCGCTTTTGGATTTCTTCATCCGTTTTATTATTTTTCCCGTAAAGCCTTTTTGTTTACTTTGCCCACCGATGTTAGGGGGATTGATTTCATAAACTCCACAATCTTCGGTACTTTGTAAGGAGCCAACTTTTCTCGGGCAAAGACCAATATATCCTCTCTTATTGATTCATCCAGCATATCCGCAACGGACTTGCTTTTTACAACTACCAACTTGACCAGTTCACTGCCCGAACGACTCGGATTTTTAATTCCTAAAACTGCACATAGCTCAATTGCCGGGTGTTTGGACAGCTTGTGCTCAACCTCGGTTGAAAAAACTTTGTACCCCCCTACATTAATCATGTCTTTGGTGCGATCGACAATGAAAAAGAACCCATCTTCATCCCTTCGAGCCACATCCCCGGTATGGATCCAAGTTTCACCATCATGTTCGCGAAGTGCGATGCGCGTCTCCTCAGGATTATTATGGTAGCCCTTCATAACCTGGGGGCCGGCGGCGACAATTTCCCCCTCTTGTCCCTGAGGGACTTCCTTTTCTCCGGTTTCCAGGTCGACCAGTTTTAAGCGGGTAGCCGGTAAAGGGACACCTATTGATCCCACCTTTTTGATCCCGTCTTTTGGATTTGCCGTAAGAAGAGGGGAGGTTTCAGTCATCCCGAATACCTCTACCAGTTTATTGGCACCGATAGCTGCATTCAACTCAATTGCTTTTTTTTCAGGAAACGGCGCTGCACCGCACATGAATATCTGCAAATTAGAGAAATCAAGTTCTCTAAAGCCAGACTCATTTAACAGCATAATGGATAGCGCCGGCACGATTGCAATGAACGTTGGTCTATGAGCCTTCATAAGCCCTATGATCTGCTCTGTGTTTCGTGGGTCCGGGATGATCACTTGGGTAAAGGCGAAAACAAATGATTGGGCCACATGAAAAAGCCCGGCTATATGAAACATAGGGAAGGCACAAAGCAAAATATCATTATCCCTTTTCGTATTGAGCCAGTTCCCGTATTGCATCACGTTGGCCACCATATTATAATGAGTCAACATGGCACCTTTGGGAACACCCGTGGTACCTCCGGTATACTGGATAAAGCAGATATCCTCGGGTTCGACTTTTACCCGGGGGGGATTATCCGGATATTTTTTGATAATATCTCGTAACCACTTCACTTCAACACCAGGCAGCTGTTTCGCCTGTTGTTGCGGCTTTTCCAACGGCACCATATCAAATAGGTTCGTTAGAATAATCAATTCAAGGGTTTTTATTTTAGAGGCGGCATTAGCCAACCGGTCTTCGAAAAGATTGTCCAGAGTGATAACTGCTTTGGCTCCAGAGTCAGATAACTGGTAAACTATTTCATCTGGCATAAGAAGCGGCGAAAGTCCGGAAATGATAACACCCGCCTTTAAAGCCCCAGCAATTGCGATTAGGTACTGTGGGCTATTCACTAAATGGATGGCTAATATATCCCCCTTGCCCATCCCGTGTTCAATCAGGGCATTCGCGAAGCGGTCGGCCTTCTCCATAATCTCCCCGTAGGTCCACATGACATCAAAAAAATGAAATGCTGGCCGGTCCGGGAAATCTAGTGCCGTTTGTTCCACTAGATCCGTCAATGTAATTTTAGGAATGTCTATGTCTGATTTGACCCACGAATCGTATGACTTAAACCAGGGTTGGTTGTCATTATCCATAACCTTTATCCTTGTTAATAATTAACAATGCTGCACTGTCGTGCTTTATTTTAATGGTACCCGGATTAATTAATTAGACTGGGGAGCCAAAGCACAAGAAATGGAAATAAGACCAATAAAGTGATACGGACAACGTCGGCTATCACAAAAGGCAGGGTCCCCCTGTAAATAGTGCTTATAGGAATACGCGTGACACCGTGCAGTACAAAGACATTCAGGCCTATGGGCGGTGTGATCATGCCAGTTTCAATAACCACCACATTGACAATGCCCCACCAGATCGGATCGTATCCCATGCTGATAATCAAGGGCAGAACCACAGGAAGTGTTACCAGCATGGCAGCCACGGTGTCGAAAATGCTTCCCAGTATCAAGTAGATGAAAAGTAGAATCAATAATACCAGGATGTCCGGTATGTTAAATTGTGAAATCAAAGACACTAGCGCATTCGGCATACGGGTCAAGGTCATGAAATAGGTGAAAATGCTAGCGCCGATAATAATGATATAAATCATGGCCGTGGTATTGGCAGTCCCGATTAAAGACTCCCAGAACAATTTGCGGGTCAACTTGCGTCGGCCCAAGGCAAAAATGAAGGACAGAACAGCGCCAAAGGCAGCCGCTTCGTTGACCGTAAAAACACCGCTGTAGATACCGCCAATTACGGTTCCGGCAATAAATACTGCGCCCCAGCATTGGCGAAGCATCATTAGCCTTTCACGCCAGGATATGCGAGGGCCGGCCGGACCTGCCTTTGGCCGGATACGGACGTAGATCATGATCGTAACAAAATATAGGACGATTTCAATTGCAGCCGGAATGATGGCTGCGACAAAGAGGGCTATTATGAACTCCTCGGCCATGACTGCATAAATGATCATGATTACCGATGGCGGCACCAGAGATCCTAAAGTGCCACCTGCAGCAATGCAACCGGTGGCAAAGGCAGGGGAGTAGTTGCGCTTTAGCATTTCCGGTAAGGCCACCCGGCCAAAAGTAGCCGCTGTGGCCGGAGAGGAACCGCAAATGGCTCCGAAAAAACCACACCCACCAATGGTTGACAACGCCAACCCCCCACGGCGGTGACCCACGAAGGCATAGGCGAGCTTATAAATATCCTCTGATAGGCCCGCTGCAGTGGCAAAATTGCCCATCAGCAAAAATAACGGAATAACGGCCAGGTCAGGATTGCTAATGGCTGAAGAACTCTCAGTACCTATTAGACTGAGGGCCGGAGCTAAGCTGGTTAGTATGGTAAATCCGAAAACGCCGACCGTAGCCATGGATATACCGACCGGAACCTGAAGGATGATCAAAAGGAACATCAGAGCTATTCCAAGAATGGCCATCCAAATCGGATCCACTATTTCTACCTCTTTACATCTTCAGACTTCTTGGGGTCTTCGGCCGCCGGTAATCGCCTACCAAACAGGGCCCATCTAAGCGACTGCAAAAAAACAAACACCTGAACCGGAACACAGAAAGCGGCGACGATGCTCACCCCCCACCACCAGGGCGCCACCGGCCATCCGAGCACCATGGTGGTCTCATTTTCGGCACTGAGATGGTTAGCATAAAGCCATAGCTGCCAAGCCATTATCGCAAAAATAACCAGAGTGACCAGGTTACCGAAGGCCTCAAAGGCGGCCTCACCCCTGCGGCCGAACTGCATACCGAAAAACCGGATGGTAATATGCTGCCGCTCGACGATACAAATCGGCATGGAGCAGGCAATGGCGGCGGCCACAAACAAGGCTGCCGCGTCTCTGACCCCGGTAATGGGAGCGTTAAAAAGCCACCTTAAAAGCGCGTCGGTCACGGTCGCGAAGGCCAAGATCAAGAGGCCCGCCAGACCTACCAGAGCAAGAAAACGCGCTCCGCTAAAGGTTAGTATTTCCAGTCGACTCCACATTTTTAAGGCTTTTCAGTCCTGGCTTTGAGCAACCCCGCCTTATAGGTTTTGAGCAATTCATCCCAGCGATCATTTTCCTTGTTCCAGGAGGCAATCACCGGGTCAGTTGCCGCCTTCCATTGCTTTAATTCCTCTGCATTGGGTGTGTATAAGGTGTGTTTGGGATCTTTGCTAATCTTATCCTGAATTTCATTAACCCGTTCATACAGTCTTTTCGCCCAGAAGCGCGTAAAGTATCCACCTATATACTTATCTAAAATGGCCTTGGCCTTGGGAGGAAGGCTGTTATATTTTTTTTTGGTCATCGCCACTGTGAGGGGGTTGGTGCCGAAGGGTATTAAAACATGGTATTTGGCCACATCGTTAATCCGAAAGACCGCCATGCCGGTCCAATCCTGAAGCGTACCGTCAACCACTCCTCGACTAAGGGATTCAGCCACTTTGGTAACCGGCATGGCCACCGGGGTGGCACCCAGGTTCTCAGCAAGGGCATGGAACAATTTACCGGCCGTTCTCAGCTTTTTTCCCTTCAGATCTGCCGGGACTTTGATCGGATAATCGGAGTGAATTCCGTAAATTCCGAGGCAGACCTGTCCCAGAACCACAAGATCATCATAGCCGCGCAACATCTGCTTTTCCTGCATATAGTGAAAAGACATTGAGCATTCAAAACAATTATTGGCTGTAAAAGGTGTCATAATGATCGGGTCATCGACCAGTTGGCCCGGATGATAGGCATTGATAATTTGAACCATATCGGTGACACCGTCCATCAAGATCTTAATCTGCTGCATCGGATTGCGCCCGAGAGTGCCTCCTGCAAAAGTTTCAATTTTAAGAATACCTTCCCCTTCTTTATTTATCTTATCAAATAAAGGTGCCCATACATTCTTATTGTTGTCACTCTGAGGCGGTTCGATGGTCGCAAATTTTAAAACAACTGGACCGTCGGCAAGCGCCAGTCCGCTAAACATTGACAAAACGGCTAGCACCAATAATAATTTCTTCGTCAATCGCATGATTTCCTCCTTTCTATGGCAAAAGGGTTAAAGAACCATTGATGATTCTTAGTTAAAATTTTTGACAATGTCAATTACATTGCGTGAATCAACTACCTGCCTAAAAATAGATGGCTTGTGGAATCCTTCGAGAATATCGCGTTTTGCGCGCAGAAAATCTTGTCTTAGTCTATCGGTCAATTCTGCTTTCCTGTTTTCACCAACGACATGCCGTGGCGGCCTATGTTTTATTACTCGCCACGAAAAACGGGTTTACGCTTTTCCTTAACAGCATTAATGCCCTCTCTGAAATCATGACTTTTAAAAATCAGACTTTGCCCTTCCACAAAACGACTCATTTCTTCTTCAAGCAACGTTCGTAAAATGCTATTGGTTCTCGCCTTAAACATAGATACTGGCAATGGTGCCGCCAAAACCAAATCATTTGCCAGTTCTAAAACCCTATCCATCAATCTATCATCAGGCACTACTTCATTAATCAGTAAAAGTGATTCAGCTTGACTAGCTGTTAAAGATTTTCCTGTGAGTAGTAGTTCAGCAGTCTTTTTTTTGCCAATACATTGCCATAAAAGTGTGACGGCAAAAACGCCAGGGTAAGCTCCCGTAGAAAGTTCGGGCATGCCAAATTTTGCAGATTCTGAGGCAACTGTAAGGTCGCATAATAGACTGATTTCAAATCCGGTCCCTAAGGCAATGCCATTTACGGCTGCAATAGTTGGTTTTTCTAAATTCATAAGATTCAGATACAGTTTCTGATTCTTGATGTGAAGCATTCTTAAATCAGCAATCGGGAGCTCAGGCACATTTAAAATGTCGAATCCAGTACTAAATGACCGCGTTCCTGCTCCGGTAAGAACGATCACTTTTACTTTTTGATTACCATCCGCATCCAAAATGGCATGGCTCAGATCAGCGAGTCCTTCAGGAGGTAATGAATTCAGTTTTTCAGGCCTGTTGATGGTCAAAATCGCAACATTGCCGTCTATCTGACTGATAATTAAACCAAAATTTTTATCCGGCATATTTCTTTGATTTACCTCCTGATTTGTTAGCTTAGATCGATTAATAAACAGCAGGCCCGGTTAATCATCTAACAGTCCTTCCAATTGCAGGTCTTCCTTGGTCAACTTTCCTTCAAGAAAGAGCTTTGCGCCATCTATTGCGGGAGGAGTGATAAAACACTGGGCGAGTTCCAGATGTGCATATTGGAAAGCCATTTTACGATCCATATCTAAGGCCCGATAGAATACATCCTTGCCAAGATCTTTAACGGAAAAGGGATTCCTTAAAACCTTACTCGCGATCTTTTCTGCCAGGGCAAAGGCTTCTTCCTCAAGTTTGTCGTCCGGGACCACTCTGTTTATCATCCCGAAACGTTCAGCCTCAGTGGCCAAAAGCGGTTCTCCGGTAAATAGGTACTCTAAGGTTTTTTTAATGCCCATGTAACGGGCAGCCACAACTCCCGGCCCTATGCTGCAACCTGCCAAATTCGTCCCGGGAAACTGAAAGACGGTGTTTTCAGATGCTACCACCAGATCGCAGGTGACGGCCAAGGGAAGTCCCTCGCCGGTAACCATGCCGCGCACAGCCGCAATAACAGGTATTCCAATATTTATAATCTGCTCGAATATGGCTGTTACCATGCGGCCAAATGTCTCTCGACATACTTTCAGATCCTTCTGATCGGTCCCCAGTAGCACGTCGTTAAAGTCTTGCCCGGAGCAAAAATGCTTTCCGGCTCCCTTGATGAGTATGGAGCCTATCTCAGTATCTTCCCCCAGTTCTCCCAGTTCCTTGACAATCGCCTTTTTCAGCTGAGCATTAAGCGCATTGGCTTTTTCTGGACGGTTAAGGATTATAATCCCGACACCATTCTTCTTTTCAACAATTACAACCTGTTCATTCATAAAAAATCTCCTTTCCAAAGTTAACTTGATAGTATTTAGCATGAACAAATTACTTCAAAATGCCCTTTGTAAAGATTTCAACAAAATCTGCTGCCAGTTCATCTAAACCTACATCACCGTCCATTTTAAACCAGTTGACAGTATGGTGTGCCATACCGATAAAGGCGAAAATCGCCACTGCAGGATTGATGTCCTTCAGTTTCTTTTCAGATGCCAGTTCATTAAGAGTGGATTTAAAAAATTTAAGAACCTGCTTCTGCTTCTCGATTACAATGACCTGATGGATTTTGTCCAAATGTTTAAACTCATTTGCGAGCAATAAGATCCGCTCAGGATCGCTACAGAAGCTACGCACATAGAAACTGAGGATTTCCTCCAATCTTTCCTCTGCCAAAATATCCTTGGCGGCAATTTTTCCCAGCGTATCCACTGCGTATTCCATACCACTATTGATCGTGTTGAAGAGGGCTTCCTCCTTGCTTCCGATGTAATGATAAAGAGTTGATTTGTTAATGCCTAACTCCGTGGCAATATCCCTTATTGATGTGGCGTGATATCCGTTACGGGCAAAGAGCTTGGATATGGCTTCGTGGAACTCTTTTGACTTTTTTTTATAACGGGTAGTTGACATTCGAATCCTCTGTTTATAGTATGGTCGTACGAACTAAAATTAAACCAGGGCAAAAAATAAATTATATTCATATCAATAAATTAAATATACTATTGGAAAACTGCACAAAATGTATTGTTACTATTAGTTCGAACGATCGTACGAAAAATATTTTAACAATATCCAATTGTCAATAAAAAAATTGCCTGAGCCAGATTTTTGTGATTATCGAACCCAAAAGGTGGGTCATGTCCGATAGCCTTCTGTTTTGGGTTATTATCTAACCATTAAACTTTTTCTTTACTTGACATCAATCTGAAGTAAGGTTACATGACATTTAAATAGCAATGCATTATAGAGGTAACGGAGCCTCCTCTGCCCAACGTTGGGCAAAGGGGGCTGTTTATTTTTGGCGTTATTGACTCGTTGAACAGAAAAAGAGGGACGTCCGTTATATAATTACATATAAAAGCAGCTGTGATATTGATCCTGTATGCCGCGTAAAGCCCGCATAGACGCGCCTGGCGCACTA
>CACVKW010001463.1 GCA_902749685.1 Olavius sp. associated proteobacterium Delta 1
TCAATCACTCTTGTCCAAAAACGGGTTTAGAATGAGTCATAAAGTGAGTAATAATACGAGTCATTGAAAAAAATCCTCCTTATATGTAGGGTGGTTGTTAA
>CACVKW010001464.1 GCA_902749685.1 Olavius sp. associated proteobacterium Delta 1
ATCAGCAGAAATGCAAAAGCGATGGGCAGCCCCAGGGCAAGGAAAAATATCAAGCCCCCGATCAAAAACAACAATATCACCCACCACTCCATATCTAACAGTACCTCCCAGACCCCTCAATTATTTATCTTCATGG
>CACVKW010001465.1 GCA_902749685.1 Olavius sp. associated proteobacterium Delta 1
ATCCTCGGCGGTCAAGTCGCCATATGACTCAATCCGAACGATCCCGAGATCTTCGTCAAAAGTGACTGTTTCAGGCATATCTATTCCTCTTAGGCCGACGGGGCGTTTCACCTGCCGGCGTTGGGTTTAAACGCTATTATTAAAACCGCCCAAAGCTCGCTGTTCCAAAGACTGTTGTAAGCCGCACGATGTAGCCGGTCAGAGTGCAAACGCATGGTTAGATCATGCTATTTCTTTTTGTTGTTTTGGTCTATTAGCTTTAAGATTTGAGCAGTGTATTTTTTGTTTGCCTCAATCATTTTTTGTGTCATTAATTCATATGCTTTGGTCTGAAATTTTGCGTTCCCATCATGTTGTGCAGCAACGGCCTTTTGTCCTAACTTGCTTGAATAAAAATCTATTAACTCAACTAATTCTGCATCTGAAAATCTGGATGCATAAGCATCAACATAAAACTCAGTAAACTCTTTAATTGTCATATAGTTACACGCGGACTCATAGTATTCAGAGGTAAGTTTTTTGACATCCTTCCAATACAAAGAGTCGGGTGTTATTCCACCGAATTGCCTGGGATTAGCTTCATAAAGTTCCTCCGGAGACATTTTCATTGACTCGGCACAAGTAGTAAGATGATTTTCGAAGACTTTGTATAAAAGTTGTGTATCGGCAAGTTTTCTCGCTAACTCCCTACTACCAGCTTCAACATCAAAAATGAGAAGAGAAAGAATAAGGAAAATAGCTAAATTTAACTGTTTCATAATGCTCCTTCGGGATCTACCGACTTGGGTCAGTGGCGCGCCAAAAGCCTTGCCGCGTCAGCGCCGCAGCGCTCCATCGCTTCCACTGGACCCTTTTGTTAGGCCCATTGAGTGTTGCGCTGAGACAATTCCTACCTTCCTCAATAGACGTGCGATGCACACAGCGGCAGTTCTCCTTGCCGGGGGGTGGCGTGTCAGCCCGACATGTCTTCTTTATTCTTCTGCTGGGATATGGGAACTGTCTTACAGTTCTCAAACGAGACATTACCTGGCAAATGGAACCTAAGTTCTGCGTTCATAATGCCGGTGACCTCCATGCCTTCGATCACTTTGCAGTCGTTTGATTTGACCACATCGCGTACGGTTTCGGTCGCAGATTCGCAGCCTAACACTATCACAGCATCATACTGTTCCGCATATTTCTGTAACTTTTTCCGCTTTTCTGAAGTCCACATGCACATAAACCATTGGTGATAAAGAGTACTCTTGAAAACTTTTGTGTTCACGCCATTTTCTCTTAATCTAGATTGCAGTACCTTCAGGTATTGCTCGAAAGGAGCCGACTTCAGGAAACTCCTGAACAATTGCATGAAAGGTTTTCTTTCTCTCACAGCTACAGTCACTGCAGGACACATATTGCAGGGAACTATCAAGGCAGAACTCAATCCTGCAACTTCAGAAACGACATCCAGGTCATTGAAGTGGATCGGCATTTGTCTCTCCTCCTCTTTTCATTGTTTTCCCGGGCAACTATCGCTGCGGCTGAGAGGCGCGACGTAAGGAGCGTCCTACTCCAGCCGATTTGTTATAAATCTAAATCCTTATTTTGCATCTCTTCATACATTGAAGCAGCATAGTCCGCTTCGCTTACGTAATATTCCTTTTCTCCAATAAACCATATTCCAATTTGATCTCCTTTTTCAAACATTTCTTCGGTCAGCTCATGTGATATCACGGATAGCTGTTTTCGCCTCGTTATCCCTCTCAACCATACACTATGTTCAAATCTAAATTTACATGCGTCGGGATTGACTTCATTTTTTCGAAAAAAATCACGAACAAGTAGCTTCGCCTTTTCTGTTGACTTCTCTGTGCAGTAAAAAGTCTGGAAATATCCTATTGATCGCCACTGTTTTCCAGAGGAAGGCAGTGGCGGCATCTCACGGGGTTTTTCGAAATCAACCTGTATGCGTATGACGTAGTATCTCATGATATACATTTATAATGTTGCGGATAACCTGGACAAAAAGCGTCAGCTTTTTGGATCAGAGTTAATCCGCTTGTTCGAATCAGGGCTATTTAGAAACCTCTTTCAATCTTTCTGCTATCCATATTTTAATAATAGACTGACGAGGTACACCAAGGCGCTTAGCTTCCCTATCTAAACTATGAATCATCCATACTGGAAAATCCACATTTACTCTTTTCTGCTCTTGGCCTGATCTCTTTGCTTTTGAAAGATCGAGAAACTCAATAATATCCTCCCCGGAATCAAACTTTTTATCTAAATCTTCAGCTTTCATAAATATCAATTTCCTCCTCTCGGGATCGACGCACAGAAATAATCCTGACTTTTTCATTCCTGTATGTGATGATTGTTGACCAGCATTTACCAGAAATTTTACCGATTATCAGAGATCTCTCTTCATCAATGGTTTTAGCTGGGATTTCAATTCGATCCGGATCATTCCACAAAGCTTGAGCTTCAATAAAATCAATCCCGTGTTTTTTCTTGTTAATTTGGCTTTTTCGTTTGTCGAATTCAAATTCCATATCGGTATGAATAATATACTATAATTATACCTAAAGTCAACCCGGATTATTTTTTTTTATGATTCGAACGCTTGAGCTAACCTACCGGTCTCCGAACCTCCGAGGGTGCACTGACCCTTACGAAAAACCGCATGATTTCTCCGGTTAGGTTAAGCGATTTGTTAAGTGCGGATTACGTTTTATACGCTCTCGTTACAGACGTAAAAACGTTCCGTGATTGATACTTGTTGAAGCGATTTATTTTATGATGTCGGCAAGATTCAGTTCAATGCTGCTAGTCCCGCTGGTATAGGATTTTAACCGATACCCCAAAAACCATCCCAAATCAGTTTGATCATATTTTTAAAACTCGCGTATTTAGTAGGGACGTTCCTCGGATTCTCGGATTTGTCCTCTTCCATAAGCTTCAAAGCGTGCTCCTCAACGATTTGCCGTCCTCTCATCGCGGATTCGCTCGCCGTC
>CACVKW010001466.1 GCA_902749685.1 Olavius sp. associated proteobacterium Delta 1
AACCCTATAGTTGCATAAAATTTTGAAATCCAACTTCGCTGCTGCAATGAAGACCATTGAAAGTATTGACTGATCCTGGATTCTGGTTTCTGGATCCTGG
>CACVKW010001467.1 GCA_902749685.1 Olavius sp. associated proteobacterium Delta 1
CCGCATTGTAGCTAAAAGCTTCTTTGGCAAAGATACCTTTTTTCGTGCCGCTACCTTGTTGAGTTTGCTCCAGCGATGAAAAATGTGCCTGGATGTCTCGATCCTGGCAGGCCAGATAGTTTTCGA
>CACVKW010001468.1 GCA_902749685.1 Olavius sp. associated proteobacterium Delta 1
TCCGCCCGGCGACCCCGCTGCCATATTCCGTGGTCACGGAACTTAGGCCGGTGGCTTTGCGGACCGCACTTTCGTGCGGATTGCCTTTTTCAAGCGGAAAACATAAAAAAATTCAGTTTCGGCCGGCATCACAATTCCCGGCCTTATGTTTTAAGATTATAGAAGCAAAAAGTGTGCACAACATATAAAAAAATGACAAACTATTAGTAAAACATTATAATTTCAATGAATTAAAAAAAATTCCGGCAAACTGATCTTTAAAATTATCGGTTCCCAATTGAAGATCGCCATAAAAGTTTTTAATACTTTTATAAAAATAATTTAGGGGTTGAGGGATTCAGGAATTGAGGGATTCAGGGATTGAGGGATTTGGGAATTGAGGGATTCAGGGATTGAAGAATTCAGGGATCTGGGGATTGAGGGATTAAGCATGGAATACTTCCGATTTTAATTCCTCGCGGGATTTCTACAAGTTATTGGAATTATAATTCTTTTGGTGGCCGTTTTCTTCTGAAAGCCTCCTGGAATTATGGAAAATTGGAATGCTGGAATACTGGGCATGAAAAGCGGAAAACACCATTTTATTCAAATAATGTTGAATCTAGATTTTTTGATGATGTTCGCTTTGATTCTGTATTTCCTTAAACCCATCATTCCTCTATCCCAGAATCCACTATTCCAGTATTCCAGTATTCCAATTGTGAGCGAAGCGAACTAAGTTCTTCTTTACCTTATTCCATTCCGACTAGTCCAAGTCCGGGGCTGCCCTACTTGATCAGCCAGAGGGAGATAATTTCCCGTTCTGAATTGATTAGATAGGCCACGAGATTCCCCTCAGCGAAATCGCCAATTGTGGCCACTGGGCTGCCTAGCGTTGCATAGGTTACCGAAGGCGAAACCCTTAACAACGAGTCGTCGATCACCACCTCTAAGGTTTCGATCCGGTTGATATACCCATACCCGTCAAATTCTTGGGGATAATATTCGGGCAGGATCCATTCTCCTTTAACTTTTCTGTCGGCACCGTTCACACTGGCCGGCATGCAGATGCCGGCAATGATTAGGGCCAATCCAAGGCATACAATAATCCGCTTGATCCTGTGATAACAAATTTTTTTGTTTTTTTTCATGCTATCTACTGCTCCTTTCATATTACTTCAGCTCACGGCTCTTAACCCTGCGCCCATTGAAATGATGACGTTCGAGCCGGCTTAAAAAACCGCCCGAAAGCCGAGCCTTACCTCGGCCACACCTCTTTTCTGACAGCGCCCGTAAACTGAAATATCATGCATCTTGGATTTGCTGACGTCCAGGGAACTGCCGGCAGAAACACCTTCGAAAGCCGCTATAAACCTGGCATCCGCATCAATAGCGCATGCTTGTGGTTGGCTCACTTCGGTGCCTGCCCAGTAATTATCAATGGTGGTCCCGTTGAGGGCACCGGGTGTCAGCTCCATCCAGGAAGGACCGCTGGTCGCCGTGACCGTATTACTCTCCAGCCAGTCGACAGCTTCCATGGCGGCCCCCTCTGCCAGGTAGAAATTGCGCTGATAAATGAACTCGGCGCCGGCCATCTCGACCTCGGTGCTGGCGGTATAAACAGAAGCCAGTCCGATTATGGTCAACAATGTCAGCACCATCAGGGTAAAAATGATCACGGAGCCTTTTTCATTCATCGACGGGGAAGATAGTTTATTCATGATTTATTCGTCCTTTTCTTTTTCTTCCAGCGACTCCTTGATTTGGGAGTCATTTCTTCAGTTTTGACGGCAACGCGCGGATCGTATTATCTAGCGCAATCAAATACCTATGTTGCGGCATCTCACCTCGGTGGCATAAGTTCGTGCCACCGTGTTGCCTCTACCTGCCGGTTCCCGCACGGTCAGTGTGATTTGAACCGTTCGGATGGCATCCCTTTGAATCGCATCGAGCGGCTCGGACAGGATCGAATTATCTTCAGCCAGATACGTAAACGTAAGACCCGGACCGTTGGTAATGTCCACATTCTCGACTAAAGGTACCGCATCGAGGCTGGACAGCAGCTCGTCGCCATTGAGGAAAAAAGTGATGGCCTCGCTCGGTCCTGGGATGCCGCCGCTTAGATCGAGATCTGCTGCAAAGGTTATGCTGGTGCTGGTTGCCGCAGTAATGCCGAAGTTACCGGATTGTGTCGGGTCAAGTCCGGCCATCCGTATGCCTTGGGCCATAAAATCAACCCCGCTCCGCGCGACCTGTTGGACATCGGCGGCTACATTCTGTCTGGTATAGGATTTGTTGAGGGTCGTAAAGAGACTCACAACCGCAGCAAGCACAATCAAGGCGACGGCCATTGCCACCAGCAGCTCGATCAGGGTAAATCCCCCTGGTTCGGTTGCGGCCGAATTCGGCGCCTTTTTAGATTTTGAAAACATGGCCTTAAGGCTCTTTGCGTTCATCATTTACGATCCTCTGTTCAGCGTTGTCAAAACCACGCTTCGACTTTGGCCTTTGCGAGTCCAGCTGACGGTCACCTGGATTTGCTGGGAGTCGCCAACCGAAGATATGCTGCAATCACGCGTATAGATACCGCCCGGGTTTCCCTCGACGTCAATACCGGTTTCGGTTTCAGCGCCGATCGGCAGGGAACCTGCGTCTGCTTCGCGTTTTTTTTCCTCTATCTTGGACCGGGCCAGCATGGTGGCCTGGGTAAGGATATTGCCAGTGGCATTATTGCGGGTCGTAGACAGTATCAACGTCCCCACAGCCAGAATACCAACCGAAAATATCGACATGGCGATCAGTATTTCTATCAGTGTAAAGCCCTGGTTGATGCCTGGTAAAATGGGTTTCAATTTAAATATTTTCATCGATACGCTCCGCATCAGTCGGTTACCTATTCCTGCCTTATTTGCCCGAGGGGATTGATACTGATTATTCTCTGCTCGCCGTTTGAATCCTGCAAAACAAGTGTGCCGTCATCCGGACATCGCCCCCGGGCGTCAAACTGGGTCTTTAACTGGTTCAAATCGTCGGGATCAACAGGAATCGTACTTGCGCCCAGATTGAATACGACTCCGGCCGACAGCTGCCGGGAACGGACGGTGGTGGCCCCTACGGTGGTGCCCACTATTGTGTATCCGTTGCTGTCAAAAACGATCTCTCGCGGGCCATGTTCACGGATGGCTTGCATTTTGGCCCATTGCAGATCACCTCTAAGGTTCGCAAAGGTCCCCCTGAGTTTGGCCCGCTCACGCCAGCCGATCATATTGGGCACGGCAATCGCCGATAAAACCACCATGATGGCGATCGCTACCATGACCTCCATGAGTGTGAATCCGACATTGTTACGCTTCATTTCAACCTCTTGGCTGTTGTCCCACGAATTTGGACCTGTCCGCCCCGGCCCTGGGGTGCGCTTTCTGCATCTGTTTATTCCGCCTGCTCGCATGAATGGCATCGGCTGCGAATTTAAATCTAAGGATAGCATCGGCATTTTTCTAAGTATACTTTAGCCGAAACTAAGCGGTTTTTGACTTGATCGGAAATGATACAAATACCGTGCCAATAAACCAATAAAAATAAGGGCAATCTGAATCCGGAACCGGTTGAACGGATTTACGAATAAAACTATTTGAAATAACTTAGTATAGTTAACAATTCGGTAATTTATCGAGGGGAGTTGACATGCAAGGTGGGATGCCCGGGGCCATTTTGAGTAACCGGATCGGGGTTGATTGACCAGGATCTATAAAATTATTTTAGAGAGTATTAAAATATTTGTGACCTATACCTTACGCCTTTAATCCCATACCTCAATCCCTGCCTCTGCTTGGCCGCCTTACGCCGTCATCTTCACCAGCCAAAATAGGGGAAGTTATAATTTTATGGGCATTCCTCATTTGCCTGGCAGTCCTGATGAATTCAGAAAATCTTCCAAACTGACGTTTAGGTGAAGATTTCTGATCCTTAATTCCTCAACAAATTGCCAGGGATTCCACTTGAGAGCCCGGCAGGCTTCCATTTGGCTCAATTCTCCGCCATCATATTTTAACAATACTCTTTCCTGCTTGTCTATTGAAAATCCTTTTTTAAGGATTTCCCTCAGGTAAACAGATCGATCTAATTTGGCCTCATGAACATACTGCTCTATCTCACCCAATAGATCTTCTGGTATCCTTATGGTTGTTGGCTTTGTCATTTCTTTTCCTCAGTCAAGGTAAGCAATGCACTGGCAATAATATCAGGAGTATATCTTCCGATAATACCCAGTTTTTCAATTGCCGGTTTAGCATGTCGAGAAGATATTTTTTTTAGTCGGAACAATTCAATGACAATACGAGGTGTAACGATAAATGAGATCTTAAAAAATTTTGCTGCCTTGATCGCCTTGCCATCATCCGTAGCAAACAATGAATCCTTCAACTCTCGGGTCAAAAAAAGCGCATCCTTTTCCCCCTGATCCAGAGTCACAGGTAGTTGCAGTTTGACTTTTTTCGGGTTTTGCTCTTTTATCTTCTCATTGGAGAGAAGCTCTGCAATGAGTGCGGCGTCCGGGTACCTATTTATCATTTCTTCTGAAGCCACTTCCGCTAATACGGATGATGGAGCAATAATCTCATATGTATCACAAAATGTTTCAATCAAACCGCATTTCGCTAACAATATCAATGCGCTGCTATCAGTCACAATCTTGACCATAGAAAAGGCACCTCGTGCGTGTACATTATGGTGAAATCGTATACCATGCATGCCTGGTTGTCAAGATTGAGTGATATGTAAAGATCCGGGTCCAGAGGGCCCGGCTTTGATTTCACCCCGGAGGGGTGGAGTTTACCTTAGACTCCTAATGGAATGATGGAATGGTGGAAAAATGGAATATTGGCAATCAGAAATGGATGAAGGTCTGATTTTATCTTCTGATCCGTGCCATCTTTATAAAATCAGATCCCAATCCGCTAAAAATTGTCTGGTATCGTCAAAGAAGGAAACTGTATTTCCTTGCTCCATGGATGACTCGTCGAAACTGAATGGTTTTGGTTTTCACCACGTAAAACACAAGATACCTGTCAATTATCAGCATTCGGTATCCAAGTTTCTTTAGTCGATCATCCCTTGGGATTACGCCAATTTCCGGATTTAGGGCCAATTGGGAAATCGAGTGATCAAATTTTTCAAGTAATGAAAGAGCAGCCGATGGATTATCTTTCAAGATGTAATCAAAAATATCATCCAAATCATTTTCCGCTGTAGACAAGTATCGGATTTTAAAAAGACCACTCATTTTATTTTGTCTCTTAGTTTCTTCATTAGCTTTTCATGCGTGATTCCCCGCTTGCCACTAGCATCTAAAACTTCGGCCTCTCCAAGCTTTTGATACAATTCGATCAAGCTTTCAAGGCGCTCATAATGTGCTTGACTCATAACCACCATGTCACCTATCCCGTTTCTCGTTATAAAAACAGGTTGATCCTCACTGTGGCAGAGATTGGAAATTTCCACCGCACGATTGCGTAAATCGGATATCGGTCTAATAAACGGCATAGTTTCTCCTTATCATTATTTTGATAATATATTATCAAAATAATGATATTGTCAAGGTCATTAAATGTTCAATGCGGTTCAAAGGGCGGTGAGTTATGCGGATACGATTCTTGTCGACCACACAGATTTTATCGCCGCCAACCTGGCAATTGATCTCCCATCTTCCTTATATTACCGAATTTCGCATTCGACTAGGCTGAGCTCGTCGCATGCCGAATTCCTCAATTCTTCATGCCGAGCAGCCCACGGCTCGGCTGAGCTCGCCGAAGTCCGTGGCTGCCGGAATAAGCCCGGCACTTTAAAATTGATTCCAGTATCCCCTGCCGGGAAATCGTTTGGCTTAATACTTATTGACATCTAAAATCATTTACGTTATAAAATAATAAACAAAATCGTTTATTATTTTTAATCGTGAAATGCAATGGCTAATAATAACATAGCAAAATTGCTGTCCGTCGAAAGCCCGTTTTTAACGCTTTCATCTCTTCAGGCCTTGTTTAATTTGACCAGGGAAAGCGCGCGGACGTCTGCATCAAGACTTGTTAAAAAAGGTATTCTGATGCGTATCTGCCGTAATCTATATGTTGTTGCAGGCAGAAAATACTCTACTTTTTCCCTGGCAAATGCTCTATGCCAGCCATCGATTATTTCCCTGGAAACAGCTCTGAACTATTGGGGATTGATTGTCCAAGTCCCCCAGGTTAATTTCTCGGTATCTTTGGGAAGCAATCAATTCGATATCGACAACACCCAATTTGTATATCGTCGTATTGCACCGTCGCTTTTTCAATTCGGACAGAAAAAAATGGAAGACTTTTATATTGCAGAACCGGAGAAAGCTTTTTTGGACACGGTCTACATGAAAAGTAAAGGATTAGTGGAGTTATTGCCTGAAGATGTCGACATGGATAAGCTCGATGATGACATAATCAATTTTTACACCCGGCGCTATCCCGCAGTTGTCAAAAAATTGGTTTGCGACTTTAAAGACTATAGCTATGAAGCCAAGTAAACAAGATTTCTTCAACCAGTACCGGGAGAATATTATCATTACGGTCGTTCAAGCCATTGCCAAATCAAAAGCTGGTGCGCATATCGCTTTTAAAGGCGGGACAGCCTTGAAACTTTTCTATGGGCTGCCGCGTTACTCCGAAGACGTTGATTTTGATATGCTTCGAGGTTGCTCCGGTGATGAACTGATGAAAATTCTTGACAGACTTTTTAAAAGGCAAAAGTGGGAAATTACTGATCAAGCGCTCAAATACTACACGCTCCTGTTCGAGTTAAGGTTTGGCGGCATCGATAGAAATTTTCGGTTGAAAATTGAAATTTCAACCAGAAAGAAGAATTTTAATACCAGTATCCTGTCTCTCAGAGGCGTGCCGGTCGTCACCCTCGAGCCTTCTTTTTTAATGACCGAAAAGCTAATGTCGTTTCTTGAGAGGAATGCGGGCCGGGATATTTTTGATGCCTGGTTCATCCTGAATGGCGCATATCAGCTAAACCAACTAATGATTGAAGATGCATTTGGGGGCGAACGAAAATTTTTAGAATCTATTTTGAGAAAAATTGAAAAGGCAGATCAGAAAGCCATATCCCGTGATACCGGCAAACTGCTGGGACCTGACCTCAGGAACTGGATAAAAACCTCCTTTCTATCAGACTTTAAAATGCTCATCGAAAGAAAAATAGAAGCTTGTTTGTGATCCGGCCTCTCGACAATCGACGCAGGGCAGCCCACGGCTCGACTGAGCTCGCCGAAGTCCGTGGCTGGCGAATTTCGGCACGAAGGTCGACTCTACATCTCAATCACCCAATCCCTAAATCCCAAATCCCGACCAAGCCGGAATTGAATTCATTTGGCGCAAGGACGCCAAGAAATAATTAATGCTCTCCCTTTGAGGGCTTTGCGGCTTTGCGAGAAACTTATATACTGGTGCAGGCAGAGAGTTAGGAACAAACGAAGCAGACTCGTTATTGTCAAAAAAATCATCTAAATCCTTTTCTGCGGTAGATAGATATCGGATATTTTCTGAAAGAAAATGATTGAAAATTAACTTTTATGCGCTTGCGCTTTCATGTACATACGCAGAACTGCATTTATTCGGGTTTGATATCCCGCTCCCTGCGATTTAAACCACTCTAAAACATCCGGATCAATCCGGATTGATATGAGAGATTTTGCTTTCGGCAAACGCAACTTTCCATCTTTAAAAAATTCTTCATTAAGCGGTGGAATATCGGAGTAGTCGATCTCCGAATCTGGCATATCAGCTAACTTATCCCAATCCGTTTTGGATTTGTTTTGCGAATTTTTTACTTTCATACTTATTTGCCTTTCTTGCTGAAATTATGTGGATGGTATTTTCATCTTTTTCAATGAAGACGACAACTGCGATAATGTTATTTAGAAATCCCATACCGACCCATCGGACTTCGCCGTAGTCTAGACGGTCATCTATATTTACAATCATGGGACCATCGAATATTTGTGGAACATCATGAAAATCTATCTTGTGCTTACGAATGTTGATCTCATTTTTTTCTTTGTTCCATTCGAAATTCATAGCACTAATATATATACATTTTGTAAATACGTCAACACGTATTATCAGCCCTCTTTACGCATGAAAATCAATTAACAATCCCAGGATAAATGTTCATTATTTCGTAAGCCTTCAATTCTAAACCGCCTTCCATCCGTCAATTCTTCCATTTTTCTCCTTGCGCAACTCTGCTGCGCTGCAGTCTGGTTATATCGGACGACCGCGGTCCGATTTCCGATTCCTTCAATCACTTAACCCCTAAATCCATAAATTCCCTTACCATACGCCTTAAACCCTATACCTTTTCTTTCCCACAATTCCTGAATCCCTAAATTCCAAACCTAAATCCCTCAATTCCTTTGTGTTCCAAATTCTTTGTATGTGATTTGTTTCTAATCTGCGGGGTGCATCTGATTTACTATAGCGGCAGATAAATTGCAAAGTCTTCCAGGTCCTCAGCCTCTCCGGCTTTTGCTATTGTTTCCAGATCATGATGTGTTCAATCCCTCTTAAACCAGCGGGTTTTCCCGCCATGACCATTGGGTTTAAAACTGTTCTTTCAAGCAGATCTTTATCTCTCATATCCACGTCCTCCAAATTATTAGTGCAAAATGAGTATAATGTCGTTTGAGAAGAAACCAAAACCGACTCTTTAGGTCAATGATTGGTCGGTTTTTATCAATTCCAAAATCCTCAATCAAAACCCCTTGCCCTATGCGCTTTGCCCTATGCATTTTCCTTTTATCTTTAACGATTATTGGATAATTCATTCTTTCGATTTTAAAGGAAATCGAAATCTTTTCTCCCCCTTGTCAACGCCGGTCTTTACATAATCGACAA
>CACVKW010001469.1 GCA_902749685.1 Olavius sp. associated proteobacterium Delta 1
AACACTCTTGTCCAAAAACGGGTTTAGAATGAGTCATAAAGTGAGTAATAATACGAGTCATTGAAAAAAATCCTCCTTATATGTAGGGTGGTTGTTAATT
>CACVKW010001470.1 GCA_902749685.1 Olavius sp. associated proteobacterium Delta 1
CGGTACAAATCGTTTTTGTGTGAGCTGCAGATCAGTTGTGCGGATGTTGCCCGAAAGTTGAAAATCAGTCCAGCGACGGTAAGCCGAGCCGCTAGTCGAAGGAGAAGTGTTCCAAACCTAAAACAGATACAAAAAGAACTGATAGGAAGTTGATAACTATCGAATATCATTTAAAGTGTCTCAACTTAAAAGCTTGTAAAAATGTAAA
>CACVKW010001471.1 GCA_902749685.1 Olavius sp. associated proteobacterium Delta 1
AGGTACAACCTGATTTCTAAATCACTAATTTCCCGTTTATAACTGCCTGTTTTTATTAAAGGCAGTATTTGATTTTCAAATTATTTTGGACAGCAATGGAAAAA
>CACVKW010001472.1 GCA_902749685.1 Olavius sp. associated proteobacterium Delta 1
CAACGGGTGTTAACCCGCAAAGAGATCCTATCCTTGCTGGATCAACCCAACCTGGGCACCCGCATTGGAATCCGGGATCGTGCCATCCTGGAGCTGTTCGACTCCAACGGGATCCGCACCGAAGAGCTTTGTCGGCTGACCATTTACGATGCGGACTTAACCGGCAAGGTGCTCAGAATCAAAGGCAAGGGACAAAAGGACCGGGCGGTTCCCATCGGCAAGCATGCGGTAAAGTTTATACGGGAATACGTGACAAAGGTCAGGCCCCACTACACCAAAAAGAGCCGCTCCAGCCGTCATCTATTTGTGGATATCCACGGCAAAGCCATTGGCAAACCGGCCGTCTCCGTAATGGTCAGAAAATATGCCAAGGCAGCTAAGATAAAAAGAGCGGTCAGCCCCCATGCCCTGCGCC
>CACVKW010001473.1 GCA_902749685.1 Olavius sp. associated proteobacterium Delta 1
ACAACCTGATTTCTAAATCACTAATTTCCCGTTTATAACTGCCTGTTTTTATTAAAGGCAGTATTTGATTTTCAAATTATTTTGGACAGCAATGATTTGG
>CACVKW010001474.1 GCA_902749685.1 Olavius sp. associated proteobacterium Delta 1
AAGTGCATTTTCACTGGTACCGACGAAGGTTTTTACTTTCAAATTTTGTTTGAGCGCTTTGAAGAAAATTTCAATCTGCCAGCGATCCTTGTAGATGGCGGCTATAGTAGTAGCACCGAATTCAAGATGGTTCGTGAGCAAAACGATATTACGTTCATTTTCA
>CACVKW010001475.1 GCA_902749685.1 Olavius sp. associated proteobacterium Delta 1
AAAAAGGCAGGGCCGTAACCGGCCCTGCCTTGGTTGCTAGATCAAGTCGCCTACCATCTCCATCTCTTATAGCGTGCATGGATTGGTTGTGATTCGCAGTCCAGCGTGGCCTTAAATGCTTCAATCATATCCGCCAATTCGGCAGCAGACTCGCCCACCACAAAGTCTTTGGGCCGGCTGACGCCGTCGCAGCGCCGATATACGCGTTTTAGCAGAGAACACGCCTTGCGGGTGCGATCCCGCTCAACCGCCTTAACCGCAGAGGAAAGCGTCTTTCTGGTCAGCCACAGGCGGATCTTGCCATACCATCTGTGACGGCTGTTGCCTTGCAGCGTGCCGGCGGCCACCGCATCATCAAAAAACTGCAGCAGGCTGTCGCCCGTGAGCTCCGGCTCCTCCGCCGGCTCGGCCGCTGCAAACCGGATGTCGTCGATTCCAATCAAGTCCGAGGTAGCGGTCGTATCGGCCGTCAAGACCAGCGATGCAATATCGCCGTCCGAACTGGTCACGCCCATAAAATACTGCTTATCGGTCTGGAAGTTAAACTGGACCGAACTGTAGCTTCCCAGCAGGCTGCCATCGGCCGCGTAGGCCGAAATCGTCAAGGGCGCCATGCCCCAGGGATCGAAATAATCGATCACGAACAGCCCGGCACCATAAACCGGGGTCGTGAACGTCAGGGTTAAACTGACCGGGCCCCCTTCAACCAGAAGGTAATTGGAGGCCGCGTGCAGCCCTTCGCCCTCGGACACCGGCTCCGACCAGGCATTGCCCTGCCCCGGACCCTGTCCGTTTACCACCGCACTGTCAGCCGGCTCAATGGTCATCGTCAGCCCCTCGGCCGACTGGCTTTCAAAATTGAAATCGGTGTTGACAATTCCGCCCAAAACCTCCACATCGGCTTGCCAGTTAATGGAATTGGTCTCCGGATTGTCAACGTAGCCTGTCACATCAGCTACCGCCGGCGCCCCGGCGCCTGCCACCAATACGAACGCACTAAACAACACCAACAATTTTTTCATTTCAACCCCCCTTTTGTTAAGGTTAATCAAATTCTTTTTTTTGCAGTTGAGCTTATCGATTGTAAAATATGGCAATGATACGCGTGGCGGAAATCGCGATTTTGACTTGTTCAGGTGAAGCATTGGGCCACCTCCGGCGTCAACAGTTAGACGTTGCAAGATCAGCCTCCCTAAAGGGCTGATCCGCCCGGCGACCCCGCTGCCATATTCCGTGGTCACGGAACTTAGGCCGGTGGCTTTGCGGACCGCACTTTCGTGCGGATTGCCTTTTTCAAGCGGAA
>CACVKW010001476.1 GCA_902749685.1 Olavius sp. associated proteobacterium Delta 1
CCACTTCCAAAAATCGATATTGACAACAAAGCCCGCTTTCGTTATCTGGATATCAATGGTTCCATTGTATTGACGCCTCAATATGTTGGGCCGCAGGTGGGGCTAATACACAATTCAAAATTTTCGTACGTTTTCTTTAAAAAA
>CACVKW010001477.1 GCA_902749685.1 Olavius sp. associated proteobacterium Delta 1
GTCCGTGCGGCCGGAGCTGATCAAAGATCCGTACAATAACCATTTGTTCTTATCGTCTCGTGGAAACCGCTTTAATCACAATGCGGTCCGGGTGCTGGTCAAAAAATATGGAAAAAAGGCAAAGCTCAAAAAGAACATCCATTGCCA
>CACVKW010001478.1 GCA_902749685.1 Olavius sp. associated proteobacterium Delta 1
TACAACCTGATTTCTAAATCACTAATTTCCCGTTTATAACTGCCTGTTTTTATTAAAGGCAGTATTTGATTTTCAAATTATTTTGGACAGCAATGATAAACAGTATAGATTTATTTAAATCCCAAATCACAATACCCAAATTACAAATAAATCCCAATTTCCAATAATTGAAATCCCAAACGGTTTCCCCTCACCCTGCCCTTCTGCTTTTGAAGCAGGGAATACGGGTAACGGTAAGTTTGTAAGTCAGGATTGTTTGTAAATTGTGATTTCGAATTTGGATATTATTTGTAATTTGTTATTTGGTGCTTGGGATTTTGCAGATTGATGCCCGGCATTTTGGACTACCTGACAAGGAGAATAAATATATTAGCCGGGTGAAAATATATCCAGTAATTTTTCCGCCGCAGATATGGGGTCAACTTTGCGGTCTTTGAGATCATCGAGAAGTTCTAAAAAGGAAGGAGTATCTTTTGCCCGGTCAAAGATCCTGTCGGCGGCCATTTCCATGACCAGCTGGCGAAAAAACTGATATTCCCATTTAAAGTTGTGTTCGGCAAAGGCACCGCTGTCGATTAAAAACTGACGATGATCCCAGAAGATATCCGCCAGTTCGACAATCCCCTCGTTTTTTACGGCCACTGTTTTGAGCACCGGCGGACGCCAGTCGGTTTCAGATCTTTTACTCAAATCGAGCATGGACTGCAGCTGTTCGACGACATCATCAGCCCCGGGGTTGTCGGCTTTGTTCACGATAAACACATCCGCGATTTCAAGCAGTCCGGCTTTCATAGCCTGAATGTCATCCCCCATCCCCGGTAGGCTGACCACGGCGGTGGTATGGGCAAATTGGGCTATTTCGACCTCATCCTGCCCGACTCCCACGGTTTCGATGATAACGACGTCATAGCCCATGGCATCGAAAACCAGCACCGTCTCCCGGGTGGTCTTACTCAAACCGCCGAGGTGACCGCGGGTGGCCATCGATCGGATAAAAACCCCGTCGTCATCCGCGTGGCGACGCATCCGGATACGGTCGCCCAGCAGGGCGCCGCCTGATATCGGGCTCGAGGGATCAATCGCCACAACCGCGACACGCATTTTTCGGCTGCGCAATTCACCGATCAGGCAGTTAACCAGGGTTGATTTACCGGATCCGGGCGGCCCGGTAACGCCCATTACGAATGCCTGGCCGGTATGGGGATAAAGATATTTAAGCATCCCGATCCCTGCGCTATCCTCTTCTTCCAGCAGTCGAATCAGCCTGGCTCCCGCCAGTTGATTGCCGTTGATTATCTTTTGGATTAGATTCTGCGTCTTCAACAAGGATTCTCCTAACCCGGACAAGCCGGAATTGAAAATTGAAGATTGCAGATTGAATATTGGTGGATGTCGCTTCGCTCCGTCAATCTTATGATTGTTTTTATAATAAATAGAAATCCTTAATTATTCAATATTCAATCGAAAATATTCAATCAGTTAAGTTGGATCTGCATTTCCTATTTTTTACTTGACTAAACATCGATGTAGCTAATATATAGCTATAACGTAAATTTCTCGATTTGTATGCAATTTGATGTTAAATAGGTTTAATACTATGAATTAACAATAAAAACTTATCAAAAAAAGGAGAGTACCGATGGCCGATTTAAGCTGGTTGCCAAGAGAGTCAGGGATCAAGGACCACTTTCTGTGGGGCGAGGAACATTTCTCGGACAAAGCCCCGGGTGTAATCTACCAAAAAAAGCCCATCCTCGACCCTCAAGGGAATCCGATCGATGATCTCTATTCCGCCTGGATCACATTAAACAACCCCAATCAATACAACTCTTATACGACTGAGATGGTAAAAGGGGTTATTGCCGGTTTTCAGCGTGCATCGGCTGATGCTTCGGTGGTTGCGGCTGTCTTCACGGCCATGGGTGACAAGGCCTTTTGCACCGGCGGCAATACCAAAGAATATGCCGAGTATTATTCCGGCCGGCCACAGGAATACGGTTCTTACATGGACCTCTTTAATGGCATGGTTGACGGCATTCTTAACTGCAAGAAGCCCACGATCTGCCGGGTCAACGGTATGCGGGTAGCCGGTGGTCAGGAAATCGGAATGGCGTGTGACACGGCCGTTTCAAGTGACCTGGCCATATTCGGTCAAGCCGGCCCAAGACATGGTTCCGCGCCGGACGGCGGCAGTTCGGATTTTCTGCCCTGGATGCTGCCAATGGAACTGGCCATGTGGAACTGTGTTTCTTGCGAGATGTGGAGTGCCTACAAAATGAAGCAGCTGGGGCTTATATCCAAATGTGTACCGGTCATCAAAGACGACGGCAAATGGGTACGAAATCCCGCCATAATTACCGATAAATATATCGATGACGGCGAAATCGTTTACGGCGAATTTAAAGGCGGCGAGGTGGCCAAAAAAGCCCGCGAGTACGTTAAAAAGGCCACGACGGATTTTGAACTGCTCGATGCAGAAATCAACAAAATACTGTGGACATACACCAACCTGTTTCCGGGCTGCCTCATTAAAAGTGTGGAAGGCATCCGGTTGAAAAAGAAATTTTTCTGGGACCAGGCCAAAACCATCAACCGCCACTGGCTGGCTGTCAATATGAACGCCGAAGCCTATCTCGGCTTTGCCGCATTCAACAGCAAAAAAATCACCGGGCAGGATGTAATCGATTTCATCGAATTCCGCCGACGCCAGGCCCAAGGCGATGCCTTTGACGCCGAGTTTATGGCAGCGGTTTTGGGAAAACCAAAAGATTAATTATTGGTTATTCGTTATTGGTTATCGGTTATTGGCAGTGGTTGTTAGCAATCAGTTAAATGGATTTAACGGATTATTCCCGGATCAAAACTAATCAACCAGTCAACTATTCAACCAATCAACTAAATCCGACAACGGAGGATTTATGCTACTAGAAGGAAAAAACGCGTTGGTCACCGGCGGTTCCCAGGGGATCGGGGCGGCAGCATCCCTTGAACTGGCGCGCGAAGGCGCCAATATCTGCCTCACCTACCGCAAACACGAAGCCGAAGCCAAAAAATATGCCGAAGAAATCCGGCAAATGGGCCGCAAAGCCCTGGCGATGCAGTGCGACATCGCCTCCTTTGCCGATGCCGAGCGGGTCGTAAAAGCTGCGCTGGATGAATTCGGCAGCCTCGAAATTCTGGTCAACAATGCCGGCATGAACTGGGATGGCGTGAGCTGGAAAATGACCGAAGAACAATGGGATCGGGTGCTGGAAGTCAACCTTAAAGGATATTTCAATTTTACCCGCCAGGCAGCACCGCTATTTAAAGACCAGAAATACGGCAAAATCATCAACATTACCTCGATAAACGGTTTGCGCGGTAAATTCGGACAGACCAACTATTCCGCTTCCAAGGCCGGCATCATCGGCTACACCAAAGCACTGGCCAAGGAGCTGGGCGCTTTTGGGGTCAACGTCAATGCCGTTGCTCCCGGCCTGATTGAAACCGCCATGCTGAAAGAATCCGAGGCCCGAGATAAAATCATTGATCTGGCTATGGGTGAAAGCGCCCTCAAACGGGTGGGCCAACCCGAAGACCTGGCCAATCTGGTCGCTTTTCTGGCATCCGACAAAGCCTGCCACATTACGGGGGAGATTATTAAGATAGACGGCGGACAGTATATTTAATTGGAGGATTCTTATGGGTAAAGTAGCTATTATCGGTGTCGGTCAGAGTACATTCGTCCGGTCATATCCGGGATCCATTCGGGAGCTTGCTTTTGATGGATTCAAGGATGCAATGGCGGATGCTCAAATAACTGCCCGGGATATCGGGGCATCTGTAATCTGTTCGGCCCCTGAGTATGACAAACAGCGATCGCCGGCCGGTGTTTTCGCCGAGTATCTGGGTCTCAACCCGCAGCCCACTTTTTATGTCGAAAGCCTTTGCTCATCGAGCAGCATGGGCGTCCGGCTGGCTTATTCGCTGGTAAAGGCCGGACTCCACGATGTCGTGGCTGTCATTGGATTTCAGAAAATGTCGGAAATTTCATCTTCAGAGTCCCAGGAACGAATGGGCCGTGGCGCCGACATTCAATGGGAAAGCCCGTTCGGTACCATGATGCCGGCTTACTATGCCATGTATGCCAGGGCCCACATGGAAAAATACGGCACCAGTCCGGATGATCTGGCCTTGATCAGGGTCAAGGCCGCCACCTACGGACAGCTCAATGACCGGGCCGTTTACCGCAAGCCGGTTACGTTTGACATGTTTACCGATCCGGAAAATCGCATGGCCGGCCCGGTCGCCAGTCCCCTGCGGGTAGGCGACTGCTGTGCCAATGCCGACGGCAGCTCCTGTATCATTGTTACCAGCGAAGAGAAGGCCAAGGCATTAAGCCGCAAGCCGGTCTGGATCAAGGGTTTGGGCGCGGCTTCAACCAGTGTCAACCTGGCGGGACGAGATGTGTTTACGGGCCTGACCGTAGCCCGGCAGGCCGGCCAGCAGGCCTACAAAATGGCAGGCGTCACTGCCGGGGACATTGATGTGGCCGAGGTGCACGACTGTTTTACCATTGCGGAGATGATGGCTTATGAAGACCTGGGGTTTGCCAAGCCGGGTGAAGGCAAAGATCTGATTAAAAGTAAAGAAACCTACAAGGAAGGCAGCATTCCGGTAAATGTGGACGGCGGTCTGCTCTCCAAGGGCCATCCAATCGGAGCCACCGGCGGATCGCAGATCAGAACAGTCGTCCTGCAACTGCGAGGCGAGGCCGGCGATATTCAGGTAAAGGACCCGGAAATCGGGCTGGTCCACAATATCGGCGGCGTCGGTCTTTACGGCAATGTCACCATACTGGGGCGATAATTTTTCGCAGGGCTGTGGTAATCTGAATCAATACACTGAAAGCACCGATTTCAAAATTTACGATAAATGGAGAAAAAATATGGGCAAAGTTAGAGAGGTTGACGATCGGTTTAAAAAATTCGGAACGGTTAGCTTTACTTCCATCACCAAGACCAATGACTTCGTAGACTACCTGGCAAGCGGCAAGGTCAACGGCACGCGCTGCAAAACTTGCGGCCTGGTCTTTTTTCCGCCCCGGGCAGACTGCTATCAATGCCTGTCTGATAACATGGAATGGTTTGAATTAAGCGGCGCCGGCAAACTGGTCACCTACAGTAAACTGGAATATGCCCCGATCGGATTCCAGGATGACGTCCCCTACAGCATTGCACTGCTGGACTACGGGGATTACAAGGTATTCGGTAGAATTGACCGGGATCTGCCCGATGAAGACATAAAGGTCGGTATGGAGATGAAGACGACCGCCAATACACTGCCAAACGGCCAGTTAAACTATGTTTTTCAAAAAACGTAGTTCTAATTCACCACAGAGGAATTAAGTATTTTTCTCTCAGCGATCTCTGCGGGCTCAGCGAGAAAACGACCGAAAAGGATAATGACTATGACCGAACTCAAAAACCTGAAATTTGCAAAGGCTGACGGTGTGGCACGGATCACGCTCAATCGTCCGAAGTTCAACATGATGAATATCGAAATGATGAACGAGCTCAATGGCCTGTTTGAGGATCTGCTCAATGATGACGAGCTCAAATGCCTAACCATTGACGCTGAAGGCAAACACTTTTGTACCGGGGTGGAAGTGGCTGATCACAAGCCCGATCAAGTGGATGACATGATCGCAACTTTCAACCGCATTTTTGAACTCACCAATCAGCTCGAGGTGCCGATTATTGCGGTCGTGCAGGGTTTCTGTCTTGGCGGCGGCATGGAATTGGCTATAGCCTGCGATGTTATTGTAGCCGGCCGGGGTGCTCAATTCGGGCAGCCCGAGATTAAGGTCGGTTTTTTTCCGCCCTATGCCGCCATGCGGCTGCCGCAGCTGATTGGCCCCGCCAAGGCAATCGAAATTTGCACGACCGGCAAATTTTACAGCGCCGCAGAAGCCCAAAGCTTAGGGATGATTGCCCATGTGGTTGAAGACGATCAACTGGGTGAGTCCGCCGAAAAATTAGTCAAAGAAATCCAGGGCAACAGCCCGCTGATCATTCGCTTAAATAAGCGGGCGGTCAAGCAGCACCTGGGCCTGGGTTTCAAGCCGGCCCTGGCAGGGGTCAGCGACCTGTTTCTCAACACCTTGATGAAAACCCAAGATACGCTGGAAGGAATCGCCAGCTACGAAGAGAAACGCAAACCGGAATGGAAGAATAAATAGCGGGGTGCGCGTTTCACGGTGCGGGGTGCGCGTATCGCAATGCAGGGAGCGGGTTGCAAGGCACGCAATACAGGCAAACCGTAAAACGAAACTCGCAACTCGTAACCCGAAACCCGTATCCCGCAACTCGTAACTCGCAACTCGCAACGGGAGCATTTATGTCACAGATCAATAAAATCGCCGTGATCGGCGCAGGGAATATGGGCAGCGGGATTGCCCAGAAAATTGCCCAGGAAGGTTTCAATGTGGTGATGATCGATCTCAAGGATGAATATGTAGAACGCGGCCTTGGAACTATCAGGCAATTGCTGCAGGAAGGTGTGGATCGCAAAATCTTTAAACCCGGGCAGGTCGATGATATATTTTCACGCATCCAGGGCAGTTCCGACTTTAATGCCGCCGCCGATGCGGATCTGGTGATCGAAGCCGTATTCGAAGACAAACAGGTGAAAGCGGATTTGTTTCAAAAACTGGACAAAATCTGTTCTGAAAAAACGATCCTGGCCACAAATACCTCCAGTTTTTATGTGCGGGATTTCGCTCGCCAGACAGCCCGTCCGGATCGTTTTATCGGCCTGCACTATTTCTTTCATCCTGCCAAAAATCGCCTCCTGGAGGTTATCCCCCACGCGACCACCAGCCCGGAAACCATTGAAAAATCCCTGCTGGCGGCCAAACTGCACGGCAAAACTGCCATCCTCGTCAAAGATGCGCCGGGTTTTGCCGTCAACCGCTTCTTCGTGCCGTTTCTCAATGAGGCCGCCCGCATGCTGGAAGAAGATATGGCCAACATCCCCACAATTGAAGAAGCTGCAAAACGGGCCTTTAAGATTGGGATGGGCCCGTTCGAACTCATGAATGTGACCGGTATTCCGATTGCCGTGCATGCATCAACAACCCTGGGCAACGAGATTGGTCCGTTTTATGCCACCGCCGGGATCCTCAAGGCGCAAATGGAAAAAAATGAGATCTGGGACCTGGCAGGTGACCTCGACGAGTCAAAAGTTCCGGCAGTCATCGAGCGGTTTTATGGTGTCTGCCTGGGAGTTGCAGCCGCGCTGGTCGATGAAGGTGTAGCCGCCATTGAGGATACCGACCGTGGCGCTAAAATCGGGTTGCGCTGGATCATGGGGCCGTTTGAAATAATGAACAAAATTGGTGTGGATCGAACCTATGCGGCAGTTGAAGCGATCGCGCAAAAATATGACGATTTCAAGATGCCCCGAATTCTGGCACAACAGCATGAACTCGGCCGGCCTTTTGAATTCAAGTTCGTAGACCTGGAAATCAAAAACAATATTGGCTACATCACCCTTAATCGACCCGAGGCGATGAATGCCCTTAATGAAACGGTGGTCGCCCAGCTCGATCAATGTTTTTCAGAAGCTGAGCAAAATGAGGCTGTTGATGCGATTGTCTTTCAGGGGGCCGGCAAATCCTTCGTTGCCGGAGCCGACATAAAATACTTCATTGAAAAAATAAAAACCGACAGGATCGAAGATATTGTTGCGTTCACCCGTAAGGGCCATGAGGTTTTTCTGCGCATCGAAAATTCCGCTAAACTTACGATTGCACTATTGGACGGCCTATCACTGGGCGGCGGCAGTGAACTGGCATTAGCCTGTCAGGCGGTATTGGCAACACCAGCCGGCTCATTAGGTTTTACCGAAACCGGAATTGGGATTTATCCCGGACTTGGCGGGATGCTCCGGCTGGCACGCTTCGCCGGCACGGAGCTTGCCAAATTCTATGTTTTCACCGGCACCCCGATATCCGCCCGAGATGCTCAGGCGCTCGGCATTGTCACCAAACTTGTCATGCCGACAGAGGTGGAAACGGCTGTCAAAGAACTCGCTTCGGAGAAAAAACCCGCCAAGTATCAGCAACGCGACTTGCCGGAACACATGCAGCCTTTAGCCCGGATATGCAGACCGGACAATGTTGATAGATTGCTTGCAGGAAATCCACCGGAAGGGGTACCTGAGGAGTTGGCTGCCAGAATTGCCAAGTTCATTGGTTATAAGGCCCCGATTGCCCTCAAGATAGCCAATGAAATTATAGATCGGCAAGCCGACATGTCCATGCAGGACGCCATCGAGTTGGAGCTTGATCGTTTGAAGGACATTTTCTCCACGGAGGATGCCCTTTTGGGCCTATCAAACATCGGGCGCAGAGTTGAATTTAAAGGCGCATAATACCTAACCCGGACAGGCCAGAAATGAAGATTGAAGATTGAAGATTTGTGGATTTCGCTTTGCTCCGTCTCTTTAAAAACGAAAGAATGCCTAAAATATTCTATATTCAATCGACAATATTCAATTGTTACTAATGTGGCGAAAATATCCCGAATCAGTTTTTTACCCAAAAAGCAAAGAAATGATTTTTAAGGAATGGTGACTCCAGAAGAAAAACTGATCAGTGAAGGCTGGGAAAAAAAGGCGACTTACGATGACCCGCGGCTGAAGGAAATGGTAGAAATCTATGAAGAAATCGGACTTGAAGTGCATCTGGAGCCATTTAATGCCGAAAACGAGAATGGCTGCAGCGACTGCATGCAGCTATTTCCCGATCAGTTCAAGACAATTTATACCCGTAAGAAAACTAACCCGGACAAGCCGGAACCAAAAATGATCAATCACGAAAACACGAAATGACGAAAACACGAAAATGGCCAAGCAAAATTTCGTGTTTTTCAACTTTCGTGTTTTCGTAATAGAAAATCTTTTCATAAAATGCATAGAAATTAAAACTATGATAATCTGAAATAAATATGTCGAAACTTACACCAAATAATTTTATTCAAGGAAGAAAATTATGCACAAATTATTAGCGGACAACCCAGGAGAAAAAATGCTGCTGCTGGGCAATGAAGCCATTGCCCGGGGTGCAATCGAAGCGGGAGTGGCTTTTACCAGCACCTACCCGGGAACGCCCTCTTCGGAAATTTCAACCAATTTTTTTCAAATGGCCCGGGAAAGCGAGCTGTACTTTGAATATTGCACCAATGAGAAGATCGCTATGGAAGTGGCAGCCGCAGCCGCGAATTCAGGTGTTCGCAGCATGTGTGTGATGAAACACGTGGGCGTCAACGTGGCAGCCGACGCCCTCATGACGTTGGCCTACGTGGGGGTTAAAGGCGGGATGGTGATTCTGTCAGCCGATGATCCGTTCATGTTCTCCAGCCAGAATGAACAGGACAATCGCTACTATGCCAAGCTGGCGGGACTGCCGATGCTTGAGCCCTCATCGGTGGAAGAAGCGAAAGAGATGCTGCCCTATGCCTTTGATCTTTCAGAAAAACTGCAGGAGCCGGTATTATTCAGAACCACCACCCGCATTAATCATTCCAGCGGTGTGACCACCCTGGGTGAAATCAAAAAACCAAACTCCAAGGGCAATTTTACCAAGGACCCGCTGAATCTGGTGGTCGTTCCGGCTGTCGCCCGCAATTTGCATGTTAAACTGCTTAAAAATTATGACAGTGCGCGCGAACTTGCCGAGAAATCCGAGTACAATATCACCACTGGAAGCGGCAACTGGGGCATCATCTGCAATGGTGTCGGTTACAACTACGTCCGTGACAGCATAAAGGATCTGGATATCGAAAATAAAGTCAAGGTGCTGCGTATCGGATTTTCGCATCCTCTGCCGCCGTCATTAATTAAAGACTTTTTAAAAGGCTGTCAAAAGGCACTGATTGTGGAGGAAGGTGAGCCGTATATGGAAGAGGCGGTCAAAGCCTTGGCCCAGGAAGACGGACTGACCCTGCCCATTAACGGCAAAACCGCAGGCCTGTTTACCCGGCTGTATGAATACAATCCGGCCCAGGTAAAGCAATGCATCGCCAAGTACTTCGACTTGCCGCATACCCCTCCCGCGGCCGTTGATCTTTCGGATGTCCCGCCGGTTCCCCAGCGTCCGCCGACATTGTGTGCGGGATGTTCGCACCGCGCCACTTACCACGAAGTTAAAAAAGCCACCGAAGGCATGGATACCATATTCCCGTCGGACATCGGCTGCTACACCCTGGGGTTGCTGCCGCCGCTGTCTGCGGCTGATTTTCTGATCTGCATGGGATCTTCGGTGGGCACTGCGGGCGGGTTTGCCCAGGTCAATGATCAAAAAGTCATCGCATTTATCGGTGATTCAACCTTTTTTCATTCCGGAATTGCCGGCCTGATCAACGCCGTCTTTAATAATCATAATTTCACCCTGGTTATCCTGGACAACGGCACTACCGCCATGACCGGTCACCAGCCCAACCCCGGCGTGGACATGACCCAGTTAAACATGGAGGGATACGGCAAAGTATCCATCGAAAAAGTCGTGCGGGCCATCGGGGTTGAACATGTCACGGTTATTAAACCCTACAAGGTTAAAAAAAGTATCGAAGCGATCAAGGAATCCATTAGCTATGAAGGCGTATCGGTTATAATATCCGAAGAAATCTGTGCTCTGTATGCCAATGCACTGAAATTACCCAAACACAAGCCGTTTCACGTCAGCGATAAATGTAAAAATCACAAGACTTGTATTGATTCACTGGCCTGCCCGGCGTTTTACATCTGGCAGGACCGCGTCAAGATCGATGCCAATCTGTGCACGGGGTGCGCGGTCTGTGCCCAAATTTGCCCGGAAAATGCCATTCGCCCGGTTAAAACCGAAGCCCAGGCACAGGGGCATTAATCAGACAACCGTGTTGCGAGTTTCGGGGTACGAGAGAATAACGGGATGGGGCATTGCGCAGAGAGCAACGCGCAGGACGAGAACAAAATAAAGATAGCCGAATAAGGTTTCGGGTTTCAGGTTTCACGTGTCAGGGGGTGCGAGTTCGTAGCAGCATGGTACAAAGCGCATCGGTCAAAGAGTAAAAATATTGGTTGATGAAATTGCACGAGCGCAAAGGCACCCGATTTGAGGTTCGAGGATAAGTGGTCACGGTCATGACCTTCTGGAAATAAATTAGCGATCCAAATCATCCAAACGGACAATAGGAAAAACTAGCTATTTTTTCCGGTAATAACCTGTTTAGCAATTTAGTCAGTTAACGCAAAATTTAACGATCCAAAAGATCATAAGGACACGATAGGAAAAAATAATGGAAACAAAACGATTAGTCATTGTGGCTGTAGGTGGACAGGGGAACCTGCTGGCGTCCAGTGTGCTCGGTGAGGCAGCCCTGCTTGCGGGGATTCCGCTGCACATGAGTGAAATTCATGGTATGGCCCAAAGAGGCGGCGTGGTCGAGTCGTCGCTGGTTTTCGGTGACGCCGAAAGCACCATTATATCCGATGGGGAAGCCGACCTTCTGGTTGGCTTCGAACCTGCCGAAACCTTGCGGGCAATCGGTAAATGCAATGCCGACACGGTGGTGATTACCAACCTGGCCCCCTTGATGCCGTACACGGTAAATATCGGCCAGGGCGTTTATCCGGATCTAAAAGAACTGCAGGACCTGATTCGCGCCAAAACAGCCAAGCTGATCGCGTTTAACGCAGCGGCTCTGGCCAAAGAAGCCGGCAATCCCCTGTCTGTAAACATGGTTCTGCTGGGATCGTTAACCCAGGCCGGTGTTCTGCCGCTATCTGTTGACGAGGTCAAGGTGGCCATGCGAACCAAGACCAAAAAAGCGTTTTTAGACTCAAACCTCAAGGCGTTTGACCTTGGTTTTGCAGCGGCGGAATCCGCGTAATTTCTCCGCCCTGAAAAATTAAGCGCCCGGTGTGGATTAAACATAAGGACGAATTGAGTGCATCTCTTCGCTGTGTGGCTTGACAATCATTAAAAATCGACAGCATTCCACAAATATTCAATTTTCAATCGGAAATATTCAATTCGATAGGGGGGCTAAATATGAAAGGCAAATCCGAGTTTAATCCCCAAACATTCGCAGTAGTCGGTGCCGGGCCGGTCGGATGTATCGTGGCCGCTTTTCTGGCCCGGGGTGGTTATGAGGTCATCCTGTGTGATGTGATCACCGACCTGCTGACGCCAGCCATGGATCCCGGAATTATTATCGAAGGGGCTGAAAACCTCCAGCAAAAGGTTTCCAGGACCATAACCAATATCGACGAACTTGCCACACACGACCCTGATGTCATCATCATTACCGTCAAAGCCCATGCGCTGCCGCTGATTGCTTCTGCCATCGAGGGGTTTGTGCGGGATGGGATGTATGTTGTCAGCTGGCAAAACGGTATTGACACAGAGTTGGAGCTTTCCAAGATACTGGGCAAGGGCCCGGTGATGCGAGCGGTGGTGAACTATGGCTGCGGGCTAATCGGTCCGGCCCACGTGCGCATCCCGTTCCATCATCCCCCGCACTACATCCAGGAGCTTGATCCCGCATCCCACCGGGCCGCCGATGGGATTGCCAAAGCCTTTAGCAAATGCGGCCTGCAAACCGAGCACACCGATGAAATTATTTCCATGGTCTGGCGCAAAGCGGTATTGAACTCCTGCATGAATCCGGTGTGCGCGGTCACCGGTCTGACCATGTCCCGGGTTATGAATGATCCCATCGTTTACCAGACGGTCGATAACCTGGTTAAAGAATGCTTGAAGGTTGCCAGGGCCAATGAAATAAATGTGGGATGGGAATTTTATCCGCACGCAATGGAATACATGGGCGACGCGGGGGACCACAAACCGTCAATGCTCATGGACATTGAAGCCAATCGCCGGACTGAAATTGATTTCATGAATGGAAAATTCGTGGCATACGGCAAACGGGCCGGAATTGATACGCCGTTTAACCACACCCTCTGGACGCTGGTCAAAGGGCTGGAATCAAAATAACTACATACGTATTGATATTCAAATGTTAATGGCATTGAAGTGATAACTTCTAACAACTATGAGCTTGAATAAATTGTACGTTGGCACAGATGTCGGGGCTTCGAGGACCAAGGTGGTTATTCTCGATGCCGGCCGGAAATTAATCGGATGGGCCGTGAAAAAATCCGGTACTGATTTTGCCGCAACGGCCCAAACGTGTTTGGAACTTGCCCTTAAACAGGCCGGGGCCCGGGAATCGGATATTGTCGCATCCGTGTCAACCGGATACGGACGTAACAACGTCGCCTTTGCCGGTAATAGTAAAACCGAGATTGGATGTCATGCCAAAGGTTGTTTTTTATACTTTCCGTATTCAACGACCATTATCGACATCGGCGGCCAGGACAACAAAATCATCAAATTGGATGACAAGGGCCTGCGCACGAATTTTAAAATGAACCGAAAATGTGCTGCCGGAACCGGAGCCTTTCTGGAAGAGATGGCCATGCGCCTCGATGTATCGCTTGCAGAAATGGACGGTCTGGCACGCCGCTCGGAGAACATGGTCAAGCTGGGGAGTTTCTGCACCGTCTTCTCAGCCACGGAAGTACTGGAAAATATTCGGCAGGGCGTAAAGTTACCGGACATTGTGAAGGGTGTCTTTTTTTCCATGGCCAAACGGGTGCTGGAAATGGATTCTTTAACCGAAAAGGTGGTCATGACCGGCGGGGTCGTCGCTCACAATCCCTACATGGTTCAAATGACCGAAGAAATTATCGACCGCCCGATCCTGGTGCCGGAGTATCCCCAGTTCACGGGGGCCATCGGGGCAGCGCTGTATGGGATGGAAAGTAAAAAAAGGGTTTAAGGGATAAGGTGAAGGGTGTAAGGTATAGGGTATTAGGGATAAGGTATAGGGTATAGGGTGTAATGCTTTAAGGAAAGACTCACGGCGCAAGGCTCAAGGCGCACGGTTTAAGGCAGATGGACCTGGTTTCTTGAGACTGAAATATTCAGAGCACAGCGATTCCACACTTCGATATTCTCGGTCAACAGATCACGTCTTCAGCGTGAATCACTGTTCAAGACATTACTGACCATCGAAGCGGTAATTTTGAACCGAATCCAGACATTGAAATACGGAGTCTCATATGAGATTTCGGGTGTCAGGCCAGCCGCTGGCCATTGAAGCGGCCGGTTTGATCGAAAAAGAGATTTCAGATATTGCTCCAGCGGTAGACCAGATTGCTGATTCCTTTGCCTTGCGCCATGCGCCGTGTGCCTTGCGCCAGTACTTATAACTTGCGCCCTATGCCTTGTGGTAGCCACTATTATGTGTGTCCTCAAAGTAAAGATATGGGTTAATCATGACTTCAGAAAAAAAAATGATCAGAAAAAAACTGAAATCCGCCGCTGCCGTCAGCAAATTTATGGCGGATTATTATTACGAGCTTAGTGCCGCATCAGAGAGCGGGAATCCCAAGATTGCCTGGTGCACCAGTGTCGGGCCGGCGGAGATATTGCGGGCCATGGGATATCTGGTTTACTTTCCTGAAACCCATTCCGCCCTGCTGGGTGCCACACGCATGGCAACGGATCTGATACCCGAGGCCAATGCTCTGGGATACTCGCCGGACATCTGTTCCTATCTGACCGCTGATATCGGAGCCTTTTTAAAAGGAGTGACCCCTCTGGCCAAAATCTATGAAGGCATTAGCGGTATTCCCCGACCGGATGTTCTCGTGTTCAACACGAATCAGTGCCGCGACGTGCAGGACTGGTTTTCCTGGTATGGCGAGAAATTTAATGTGCCGGTACTCGGCGTCTATACCCACCGCAATGTCGGCGATGTAACGAACGCACTGGTGAGCTCCATCGCCAAACAAATGCAGGAGCTTGCCGGATCCCTTGAAAAAATATCCGGCAAATCCCTGGATTTAAATACCCTCAAACATGTGATCGCACTGTCGCGAGAATGCTCCGAACTCTGGAAAAAAGTGCTGCAAACGGCTGCAAGTCAACCATCACCGCTAACTTTTTTTGATGCCACAACCCTCATGGGTCCGGCCGTGGTCGGCCGGGGCACCCAAAAGGCGGTGGAGGTCTTTAAAGCACTGCATTCAGAACTGGAAGACCGAATCAAAAACGGTGAAGGCGCCATCGATGATGAGCGTTTTCGAATATACTGGGAAGGCATGCCGGTGTGGGGCCGACTCAGGGCCCATTCCGAGTTATTCGCCGGATTAAACGCCAATGTTCTGGCATCGACTTATTGCAACAGCTGGATCTTCTCCAGGTTGAACCCGGAAGATCCCTTCAACAGCATGGCAGAAGCCTACACGGAACTGTTTATCGTGCGCTCTGATGAAGCCAAAGAAAAATATGTCAGGGACATGCTGGATTTATTCAAAATTGACGGCATTATCTATCATGACGCCAAAACCTGTCCCAACAACTCCAACTGCCGCTACGGCATGCCCCAGAGGCTGGAAAAAAAATCCGGCATTCCCAGCCTGACGATACAAGGGGATTTAAACGACCTGCGTCTGCTCTCAGATGAGCAAACGAAAACCAATGTGGAAGCGTTTATCGAGCAGCTGGAGGAGAGAAGATAGTTAACTGATGGAGTGTTGGAGTAGTGGAGTGATGGAGTGATGGATTTAGACCGGATTTTTTCTTTTCCCAATATTCCAGGACTCCAATACTCCATCACTCCTGTATGATATTGGTATGCGTAATCAATTGTATCAAGTATTATTCGGCAACTCATTAGGAGGTACCACCCCATGTCCTTTTGGATGAACATAGGTCAAATCCAAAAATTAAATGCCAAAAAGTTTAAAGACACCGTTGCATTGATGGATCAGGATCGATCGTTTACCTATCCGGCAATGAATGGCCGGGTCAATCAGCTGGCCCACAGTTTGACTGACTTAGGGCTTCAAAAGGGAGACAAGGTTGCGGTCTTCCTGGAAAACTGCATCGAGATCGTAGAGCTGTTTCTGGCAACGGCTAAAACCGGCATCATTATGGTACCGATTAATTTTCGCCTGGCCGGCCCTGAAGTTGAATACATCGTTAATAATTCAGATGCGAAAGCCTTGGTCGTTCACGACCTGTTTGCCGATACGGTCGGTCCCATAAGAGATAATCTGACCAATATTCCTGCGGCGAATTATGTGATGGTTGGCGAGGCCGAAGCGGGCTACTGTGAGTACGAAGATTTCATCAAGGATGCGGCCGATGGTGAGCCCGATGCGCGGGTGGACCCGCAAGATACCTGGATCCTGATCTACACATCCGGCACCACCGGCAAGCCCAAAGGCGTTTTGCGTTCCCATGAATCCCATATTGCCTATTACCTGAACTGCAGCGTGGATTTCGGCTTCAATGAAAAGGATGTCTGCCTGAATGTGATGCCGCTGTGCCACATCAATTCCATATTTTTCACGTTTACTTTCCTGTACATCGGCGGCTCGGCCTATATCCACCCGGCCATTGGCTTTAAGCCCGAAGAAATTCTGGCAATCATCGAAAAGCATAAAATCACGTTTATTTCGCTCATACCGACCCATTACACCCTGATCTTAAATGCGCCCGAGAACGCAAAACAGTGTAATGTCAGTTCGATTCGCAAGCTGCTGTGTTCCTCTGCTCCGGGTAGAAGGAGCATGAAGCAGGCCGTCATGGAATTTTTCTCCGGCGTGGAGCTTTACGAGGCTTATGGATCAACTGAAGGCGGCATTGGCACCATTTTAAAACCCGAATACCAGATGACCAAGCTCGGTTCCATTGGATTCGAAGCGCTCGGCAACGACTTTATTAAAATACTGGATCAAGACGGTAACGAAGTTCCGCAGGGTGAAATCGGTGAATTGTACTCCCGCGGCCCCACCCTCTTTGACGAATATTATAAACTGCCGCAACAGACCGCTGAATCGTTTAAGCAAGGCCTGTTTTCGGCCGGCGATCTGGCCCGGCGGGATGAAGACGGGTTTTATTACCTGGTCGACCGCAAGAAAAACATGATCATCACCGGCGGCGAAAACGTCTATCCCAGTGAGATAGAGGAAGTCGTCGGCAGTCACGAATGTGTATTGGACTGCGCGGTAATCGGGCTGCCGGACGAAAAATGGGGCGAAAAGGTGACGGCGGTCGTGATCAAAAAAGACGGCCTGCGGCCGGAAGACATAACTGAAGAAATGATTAAAGACTGCTGCAGAGGGCAGATAGCCGGCTACAAACGCCCGAAAGAAGTCATATTCATCGAAGAGAGCGAAATGCCGCGCACACCGACCGGCAAAATACTTCACCGCAAACTCAGGGATAAGTTTGGTAAGTAAAGGAGAAAAGAAATGAATTACGCCAGCTATGCCGCGATCCATGCCCGCCATTTGCCCGATAAAGTATGCCTTATCGAAAGAACGCCTTCACAAAACTTACGAAGAGTCCTCACCTGGCGCGAGTTTAATGATGAGATTAATAAAGTGGCCAATTATTTATCCAGGGAACTGGAAATTAAAGACGGCGACTTTGTGATGCATTTGCAGAACAATTCCCTGGAATGGGTTATCACCTATTATGCCATTATCAAACTCGGGGCGATTGTGGTGCCGCTTAATTTTCGATTTGTGGGCCAGGATATTCTGTATGCGGCTAAAATTTGCCAGCCCAAGGCTTTTCTGCTGGGATCAGAATTTTTACCGGTGGTTCAACCGGTCCAGCAAGATCTCAAATCTGTGGAAAAATATGTCTGCGTGGGTGGCGACGTACCGGATGATATGACCGATTATCAATTAATGGCCGCCTATTCGGATTCATCCGAAGCACTGGTCGAAGTCGATGATCAGCATGATCTGGCCATGATGTTCACCTCCGGTACCACCGGTGACCCCAAGCCGGTGCTGCACACCCATTATTCGCTGAATAATACGGCGATCGGCAACGGCATGAGCTATTTTGTCGAGAAAAATGATAATTATGTCTTTTTCCTGCCCCTGTATCACAGCGGCACGATGTTCTTATGGGCGCCTTTTTATGCCACCGGCGCCACGGGCACCATCATCAGGCAGCTAACCGATCCCAAATGGATCATTGAGGCCCTGGCCGAAGAAAAAGGAACCGATGTTCTTTTTGTGGTTCCCATTGCGATTGCTATCTTAAACGCCATCGACAACGGCGATATTAATCTGGCTGATTACGATCTTTCCAGCTGGCGCTACATGGAGATCGGTGCCCAGCCGGTGCCTTTCGATGTCATGAAACGATTGGTGGATACACTGCCCTGCGGCTGCTCCAACATCTACGGCATCACTGAAGGCGGCGGCGGCGGTCTGTATAATCTCTATCCGGAAGAAGTACTGGAAAGGCCGGGTTCCATCGGCAAACCGACCTTCGGTATGGATGCGAAAGTGGTTGATTTTGAGGGCAATGCGGTTCAGCCCGGCGAAGTCGGTGAGTTGCTGCTTAAAACCAACCGCATGATGAAGGGCTATTTTCAAAATCCGGCCTTGACGGAAAAATCGCTTAAAGACGGCTGGCTGTACACCGGTGACCTGGTTAAAGTCGATGATCAGGGATATTTTTATATTGTCGATCGCGCCAAAGACATGGTTACCAGCGGCGGGGAAAATATCTTTCCAGTCGAAATAGAAGACGCCCTGATGGACCATCCCAAAATCGATGATGTGGCATGTATCGGCTACCCGGACGAACGCCTGGTGGAAATTGTACTGGCGATCGTTCAGCTCAAGGAAGGGGAATCCATGACGGAAGAAGAACTGCTGGAATTTGCCGAAACCAAAATGGCCAAGTACAAGATGCCGCGTAAGATCATATTTGATCCGGTCATGAGAAATCCCACCGGCAAACTCATGAAGCCCCAAATGCGGGTAAAATACACCGGCCGCAAGGAGGCCTTTAAAAAGCTGGACTAAAAAGTTATTAGTTATCGGTTATGGGTTATTTGGGATTCGATTTAACGCCTTAAACCGGTATCCAAAAACGCCATAAATAAACGAAATTACCTAAAATTATTGTGTCGCCATGCTCCGTCTTTTTTATGGGCGGATATCAGGCGTGTTGAATTTGGGGAAACTGTAAAAAAATTGGGTGCTTTACGTTATTGAATTAGATAATTTCCTTTTCAAACTACTAGCTGAACCAATAACAATTAACAAATAACTCCCGGATAATTGCGTCTAAGTTGAGGCAATACTTACGTCAGCGTCGATGTAAACTCGACATTATACCAAAAAGGAGAGTGCGTTTTGCTGATAACTGAAATTCTGGCCCGCAATGCCCGGGTATACGGCGATGAGATTGCGCTGATTGAAAGAGATCCTGTTAACAGCAGCCGCAAAGAAATTTCCTGGAACGAGTTCGATGCCGAGGCCAACCGTGTGGCCAATGCGCTGGTAGCAAAGGGAATCAAAAAGGGCGATAAAGTAATTCACCTGATGATGAACTGCATCGAGTGGCTGCCGGCGTATTTTGGCATCCTGCGCACAGGGGCCTGGGTCGTGCCGCTGAATTTCAGGTTTTCCGCCGATGATATCAAATTGTGCAATGAAATAGCAGACGGCATGGCGATTGTCTTTGGCGAGGAATTCATTGATCGGGTCGCGCAGATTAAAGCGGCGTTGGACAAAACGGTTGCCTGCTACATATTTGTCGGCCCTGAAGACAAGCGACCCGCATTTGCAGAACCATACACGGATTTGTTGGCTGCCGCCTCTTCTGAAGCACCGCCGGTTGAATCCGCTTTGAATGACAGTGCCGCACTTTATTTTACTTCAGGCACCACCGGCACCCCCAAGGCGGTTCATTTAACGCACCGCAATCTGGAACATGCCTGCTACGTGGAAAACCGCCACCATTATCAAACCCATGAAGACAACTATCTGTGTATACCCCCGCTGTACCACACCGGCGCTAAAATGCACTGGTTCGGCAATTTTATGGTCGGGGCCAAAGGTGTTCTTTTAAAAGGGTTGAACCCGAAGTGGATACTGGAAGCCATTTCGGAAGAACAGGTCACCAATATTTTCCTGCTCGTTCCCTGGGCCCACGACATTTTGATTGCCATTGAAAACCATGACGTCAATCTTGATGACTATAAACTCGGCCAATGGCGTTTGATGCACATTGGTGCCCAACCGATTCCGCCCAGCCTGATAAAAAACTGGAAAAAAGTCTTCCCCGGCCATGACTACGACACCAACTACGGTCTGACCGAGACAACCGGACCGGGCTGCGTGCATCTGGGCCTGGAAAATACCCACAAAGTCGGGGCTATCGGCGTGCCGGGGTTTGACTGGGAATGCCGGATTGTTGATTATGAACGGCAACCGGTGCCCCGCGGGGAACCCGGCGAATTACTGGTTAAAGGCCCCGGCGTGATGAAAGAATACTACAAAAACCCGGAGGCCACCGCCGCAACTTTAGTAGATGGATGGCTGCACACTGGTGATATTGCCCGCATTGACGAAGACGGCTTTATCTGGCTGGTCGATCGTGCCAAGGATGTCATTATCACCGGCGGAGAAAATATCTTCCCGGTCGAAATTGAAAGTCATATCATGGGTCATCCCAAGGTACAGGATGTCGGCGTCATCGGCCTGCCCGACGAACGCCTGGGTGAAATCGTGGGCGCCATCATCAAGGAAAAACCCAATCAGACTTTGACAGAAGATGAAATAATGAAGTTCTGTGAAGAACTACCCAGATACAAAAGACCCCGCAAAATAATTTTTGCCGAAGTCCCGCGAAGCCCCACGGGTAAAATCGAAAAGCCCAAGCTGAGAAAACAATATACGGGGATAACGGGAAAAATAGGTAACTTGGAGCAGAAAAAAATATGACGCCGGATCGAAAATGTGGCGTAATATTGAGCCCAACACCGAAAAATTCAGGGACATGATCTATTGGATATGGGAAGATTTCGGCTATTCCCGTTTCGGAGCGCGGATTAATGATCCCTCAGGTACGCAGGTTGGGATTATGTATACGAGTGTCCGAGAAGTTGCCTTCAAGTTTACGGATGACAATCGAATTATCGTTATGCCCAATACGCCGTTTCTGTGGGGCGAGCTTGGTGAAGATGAAGAAGATTTCGTCAGCGCCGATTTAAATACATTGCCCTCAAACCGCCAACAGGCATCCAATCAGTAAAGATCCGGGTCTTCAGTATTCCAACATTCCAGTATTCCAACATTCCATGGCATAGGTTCACGGCACAGCCAATTTTCTCTGACCTGGCCCAGAGGACCAGGTTTTCAATATTAGAATAAATCGCGTGGATTACGGAAAAAGGCCGGCACCGATGATCAAGTCCCTGCATTAATTGATTCAGATATACCGCGTAAGGCGTTTCGAAAAAATTGGGCACGGCTAATTCAAATGTTGATCCATTATTATGTCCTAAGTGCCTTGGATCTATGTGTATTATAGCCTTCATCGAGGATCAACATATTGTCAAAAAAATCCTCCAACACTTAGACTTATGGCATGTCAAGCGAAAACCGCCACCGCGAGCGAACGGCCCGCCGGCCGATACCATAATCATCTATGATGAGAGCTCATGGCCCAGCGCAGATGATTACCTAATCGATGCCGATTGCACGACCTTGAGGCTCTCGACAGGTTATCAGTTTGTAACCTACCTTCAAAAAAATCCAGCTTCGAGCAAATCCGCCGGAGGCGGACCGAAATTGTCTTACAATTCAACTCCAGTTCAAAAAATCGATATTGACAACAAAGCCCACTTACGTTGACTGGTTGGGCTATGGTGCCGTTTAATTGATGCCTCTATATGTGGGGCCGCAGCCGAATCCGATGCACGATTCAGTATTTTCCTTTGATACGCTTTGAAAAAGCAATACCTTATCTTTATGCATTGGCGCTACAGGTATGCAGGAAATACAAAATTTCCCTGGACGAACTTCGTTCCGGCAGTCGCAGACGGGTTGTTGTTGAGGATCGCGGTTCGATATCCTGGATAGCGGTAAAAGAGCTCGGTTATTCTGGTGCGGATGTTGCCCGATATTTAGGCGTGACCAACTCCTGTGTGACACGGTTTGTTTCATCCGGCAAAAAGCCTGATGTTGATGATCTTGTTAGAAATTTATGAACGTTCTGCACGAACGTCCCCACCCTCCAGAGTCGCGGTACCCGCGTGGCAAGGCGCAAGGAGGACGAATAGCAAGCTCTTAAATATAACGGTACCGGAATCATATCACTGCAAGTTCATGCGAAGAACAAAAGAATATATTGCACTTTAGGAAAAAAACTTGTTAACATAAGATGTTAAATGCAAAGATCTACACCCTTTACATCGCCAACGCCTAAAGGGAATGACTTTGAAATTAGGCGGTGGATTATGGTTGACGGTGATGTTTGTATTTTGGTACGGGAGGAAATTACAGGGTTTCCAGGGGACTAGTCACCGCCTGAATATCCTTCTGCATGACGTGAGTATA
>CACVKW010001479.1 GCA_902749685.1 Olavius sp. associated proteobacterium Delta 1
ATATCATTGCTGTCCAAAATAATTTGAAAATCAAATACTGCCTTTAATAAAAACAGGCAGTTATAAACGGGAAATTAGTGATTTAGAAATCAGGTTGTAC
>CACVKW010001480.1 GCA_902749685.1 Olavius sp. associated proteobacterium Delta 1
ATCCAACTTCGCTGCTGCAATGAAGACCATTGAAAGTATTGACTGATCCTGGATTCTGGTTGCTGGATCCTGGATGTCGTTGAAATTCACCGATAGTGTCCTGTTAGATATCCAGCATCAAGTGTCCCCGCTGAAACGGGATCTCCGCTCCGCTCCGACAAGCATCCAGCATCTGCCCGGAAAAAGCAACGATCTCAGACATAACGGCCAGGCTAGATGACAA
>CACVKW010001481.1 GCA_902749685.1 Olavius sp. associated proteobacterium Delta 1
CTAGATTTTTTTATTCGTTGTAATATAAGCAAGTTAGAGCAATAATTAGCATAACTCGCATAATTCCTGAAATTTCTTTTTACAAGTGCGAAATGTAAGC
>CACVKW010001482.1 GCA_902749685.1 Olavius sp. associated proteobacterium Delta 1
CAGAGGCGGATCTGCGACCTGGCACAAAATAGACTTGTATCGATTCTGAAACAAGTGACCATGGCGACGATGATCCGCCTGAGGCGGATTAAAACTCACCGCAAATCCGGTCAAAAGCCTTCGCATTACCGATGCGATCGGGGCGACTCCTGTCCTCAATAACAGGTGAAGGTGATTTGTCATAAACGCCCACGCAAAACAGGCCGTTTTACTGTCTGACAGGATACCGCCA
>CACVKW010001483.1 GCA_902749685.1 Olavius sp. associated proteobacterium Delta 1
CACTCTTGTCCAAAAACGGGTTTAGAATGAGTCATAAAGTGAGTAATAATACGAGTCATTGAAAAAAATCCTCCTTATATGTAGGGTGGTTGTTAATTTCGCCAAAAAATAACAAATA
>CACVKW010001484.1 GCA_902749685.1 Olavius sp. associated proteobacterium Delta 1
GAATCACTCTTGTCCAAAAACGGGTTTAGAATGAGTCATAAAGTGAGTAATAATACGAGTCATTGAAAAAAATCCTCCTTATATGTAGGGTGGTTGTTAA
>CACVKW010001485.1 GCA_902749685.1 Olavius sp. associated proteobacterium Delta 1
ATTCAAGACAAATTTGGATAGCGGCCTACTTAACATAAACGGGTCTCATATTCGAATCATGAAGGCAGTCATGAACCTGATGACAAACGCCTCGGAATCTATTGAGGATAGCGGTAATGTCACCATATCGACCATGAACCGTTATATAGACAAACCTCTAAGAGGATATGATGATGTAGACATTGGTGAATATGTCGCTTTGTCTGTATCAGACGATGGTTCTGGAATATCACCAGATGACCTTGAGAGGATATTTGAGCCATTCTACACCAAGAAGGTAATGGGTAGAAGCGGTACCGGTTTAGGTTTAGCAGTTGTCTGGAACGTTGTACAGGATCACAAAGGCTACATAGATGTGATAAGTGAAGAGAATGGCACAACATTTGATTTATATTTTCCAATAACAAGGGAAGAAATATCGGGTAAGGACCTGTCCATACCCATTGAAGACTACAAAGGAAACGGAGAAACAATTCTGGTTGTTGATGATGTGGAAAGCCAAAGGGAGATAGCCTGTGAAGTGCTGACCTCATTAGGTTATATAGCTAAGGCCGTTTCCAGTGGTGAGGAAGCTGTTGAATATTTGAAGGAAAATACCGTTGATTTAATATTGCTTGATATGATTATGGACCCTGGCATGAATGGTCGTGAGACATACGAGAAGATAATAAGGATTCACCCTAATCAAAAAGCTATTATAGTCAGTGGGTTCGCCGAAACAGATGATGTGAAGAAAGCACAAAAATTAGGTGCAGGCCAATATATAAAGAAGCCGATTACGTTAAAAAGGCTGGGACTTGCTGTAAAGGAAGAGTTGGCGAAATAGCAATTTCAGACCATCATGCTCGGGTTCTGAATCATTATCCTAAGTGTAACATCCGACTGATTTGAAAATTTCACCAAAACCTTGGATATGCTAAAATACTTATTCAGCTCCATACTGCAATAGAAAAGCGGCAAGGTGTGCGTCTGGAACCAAATTACCGCGAACCGGAAATTTGCCGCATACTTTGCGGTAAATTGTTAAAAATCCGTCTTCTTCCGACAACACCAGTACACGCGGCTGTTTTAAAAGACTCTCAACATTATCCGAGGATGGGATCATCTATGTCAATAGTTGTTCGTGCCATGATGCTCTGATGCTAGAAAATTAATCATCTGATGTCAAGAAAAATATGTTCTTACGCGATTACCTTCACTGTTGTGCAATAGTAAGCTCTCACGGTCATCAAATTGCCCTAACGGCGTGTTTAGTCCATGGAAACTTCAGCCAAGCGCCTTTGCTATTTTAGTCCGAGCATACCCTTGAGTTGTTGGAAGCGCCCTTCCTTTACAGTGATATCTATATACCCAATCGTATTCTTGCTTTTATGGAAGTAATTTCCGAGGTCTTGGGAATAAATATTGATCAATGCAATCTTATCTTCATAACTGCCAATGAATTTATGGTGCTGGGCATTGCTGTCCAAAATAATTTGAAAATCAAATACTGCCTTTAATAAAAACAGGCAGTTATAAACGGGAAATTAGTGATTTAGAAATCAGGTTGTAC
>CACVKW010001486.1 GCA_902749685.1 Olavius sp. associated proteobacterium Delta 1
AAAAGCCTAAGATTTCGGTGAAATACAGCGCTGAAAATCTTTTGATCAAATCCAGCATAAAATCCTTTTCAACATCTTTCAAAGGAAATCCATCCAGCGAGCTGCGGGACATAACATGATATACGGCTTTTTCCTCGGCAATGATCATTCGCGATGTTCTTGGCATATTTTTGCCTCCTTTCTTTGCCTGCATCTTTTCTGCTCGTCAATCTGATCATATCAAATAATCAAAAGTGTCAAGTATAATTAACCTGTCCCTATTTTC
>CACVKW010001487.1 GCA_902749685.1 Olavius sp. associated proteobacterium Delta 1
GGATACTGGATGTCGTTGAAATTCACCGATAGTGTCCTGTTAGATATCCAGCATCAAGTATCAAGCATCCAGCATCTGCCCGGAAAAAGCAACGATCTCAGACA
>CACVKW010001488.1 GCA_902749685.1 Olavius sp. associated proteobacterium Delta 1
GAGATCGTTGCTTTTTCCGGGCTGATGCTGGATGCTTGATACTCGATGCTGGATATCTAACAGTACACTATCGGTGAATTTCAACGACATCCAGTATCCCGAAACCAGAATCCAGGATCAGTCAATACTTTCAATGATCTTCATTGCAGCAGCTAAGTTTGATTTCAAAATTTTATGCAACTATAGGGTTTTGTTATATCCCCAGAGCTCGAGGAGGTCTCGGTTTAAAAAATCACCGAGCAATTCAACTTCGGGTCTGATTTTTTGCATTAATGACAATCTCAATTGCGGATCGATTTTGTTTTCTTCGCTGTTCTTAAAAAAGTATTCCCAGTAATACAAAGAAATTTTGCCAAACATATTACGCGGCAACAATTTTAGAGCGATTTTGATCAGGTATGGAAATTGAATGATTTGTTGTGCAAGCGGCCATTTGGCTGATGATTTGCTTGCATTTAATTTTTTAAATTGGGGCGCAAATTCCCTATCGAGGTCAAGAAACTGTAAAACTTCGCCAAATATTTTCTGATTGTCACTTCTATAGTCATCATAGATGATGATTTTGATGTTGGCCGGGTTAAATATCGACGTATATCTTTCTATTTGTAGGCGGTATCTTAAAAATTCCGTATAAAACAGAAGGGAGGGCGCCATAACTTTTTTGGACAGAAAATGCCCCCTTTTTCTTTCTTCTTCCAGCTTGAGAGCCTCGCTGAAGTTCGGCTGATCTTCTCCTAATATTTGGCAGGCTTTGGCATGATAGGAACCCAGCCAGCTTACCGGTTCTCTGAACATCATTATGATTTTAGCTTCAGGATTGAACCGCAGAATTTCCCTGGCTGCTACTTTAGAATATAAGTAAACGGACGTTGATTCGCCCGCAATTTGTTGCCGTTTAATGGGGTTGAAAATTTTCAAGTACTGCACTTCGTCTCTAAAGTGAAAGAACTTGGCTTTTTTATGAAACAAATCGCTTTCTGCGTGCAAATCTTTTGCAAAATAAATTGGTTCCTTGGGAATCGACATGAAAATATCCGGGTGTTGATTCAAGACATTGTGCAAAGCAGATGTACCGGTTCGGGGATGACCGACCATAAATAAGTTGGGCTTTTTCATGTACCTAGCGCCTCTGTTTCAAGGACATTACCATGGGAAGCGACATCATTGCCAGTTTGTTCAAGAATCACTTGATTAAATTCCGCCAAATCCCTTTATTGCCAGGTAAGCAAATTTTGTCAGGTAAAAAATCTGCGTTTAATAGCATCAATGCCCTTCAATGGCAACGGGCTTTTGATCCAAAAATAAATTCCTGAGAATTTGAAAAGTATGGTCCATAAAAAAACAGCAAAGCCCAGCGCAAGGGCGGCCTCTCTGGAATGGCCCATCAAAGGCAGGGTGAGCAAAAGGACCGCTTCCCTTATGCCGAGCCCACTGATCGAAATCGGTATGATAGTGGCGAGACCGATTAGGCCTGTGCAGGCGATCATAAACGCCAATGATACTGATAGGCCGATTGCATGGGCAATTATGTACATTACCAATGACCTTAAAATCCCAAGGCCAACCGACAGTGCCATGATTTTCACAAAAAAAGACAATCCGGATGTCGACCAGAATAATTTAAGGTCGTTTTCCAGGTTGCTTCCGATCTGCTGAAGCTTCTTGTTCAAATACCTACGCAGCAGCTGTTTCGATCCGAGCCAAATTTTTTTGCCGGACGCCAGCCCTATAATAATAAACAGAGCAGTGGTAATGATAAATATCCAAGGTATCTTGGCGGCGACAAGGTTTGTTGGAAAATAATACAGAGCATAAAATCCAAGCACCACTGTTCCACCAATATCAAATAGCTTATCCAGAGTTAAAGAAAAAAAGGCCCTGCTGGCTGTGATGCCCTCATCTTTGAGGTAAAAAAATTTAGAAACAGCTGAAATTCCCCCGAGCGGCAGATTTCCTAAAAACCAAGCAATATAATTTATCTGAAAAAGTCGATTGAGGGGAATCTCAAGATCAATTTGTTGACTGATCATCCACCATCTGAGAGATCTGAGATACATCAGCAAAGGAAAAAATATCATGCTTAAAAGCACCAATATCGGATCGATGTTTTTGAGCAAATCGAGGGTCTTGTTTGGATCAACGACCCGGATGACAAAGAACACAAAAAGCAGCGGGCCTAAGAATTTGAGTAATTTTTTCCAACCGATGATTGGTAAGTTCATAGGTTTGGTTTACTTTTTCAGGGGAATTCTCAGTACGAAATGCAGCAGTATTAAAGGAATAAGCAAAAAAGCGATGACAAACTTGTAAAAATTGAAATGCGCGTCACCATCCAATCGGCCAACTTTAAGGGGTATGCCGAGCACCAGCAGCGGCAGCTTTTTTAAAAAACTTTTCAAATTTAAACGATTGGCATATACCAGCAAGCGGTTACTTGAAATCCGGATGAGTTTGCGAAGCCTTTGACCCGGATGACCGGCGAAGGCTTGGTCACGGAAATGGTGTATGATGGCACCTGAATGGAGATACATCTTCCAGGGTGTCTGGGCAATACGAAGAGAAAAATCAAGGTCTTCCGCATAGCTGAATAGACGCGCATCGAAAAGATAACCGTTAAGATCTTTCAGCATACCCTTTCGGAATCCGAGACCGTTGCCTGAAACAAAATCTAGCGGGAAAATCGGGTTACGGGGTTTCCTTAAACAATACCGGGCAAACCCGTAGCGGGTTAGTTTATAGAAACCGGCATATTGGGGTTTTGTCATCGTTGAGCCCATATCTTTCTCAGAGGCCATTAGCATGCTGGCTCCGATGACACCGGCCTCAGGATGGGATATAAAGGCATTCAACACTTTTTCCAGGCAAAAAAAATCGACCACCACATCTTGATTTATCAACAAAATGATTTCACCGCGTGTATGTTCCAGTGCTCGGTTGTTTCCTTCAGTAAACCCGAGATTAAGCCGGGAAGAAATGATTTTTATGTTATGGAATTCTTTGAAATTGTATATCGAAGGTGTGCTGCCGCCATTGTCGACCAGAATTATTTCATAAGCATCCCGCGATAGCGACTGCTTTTCCAAGGAGCCGACGCAGGAATCGATCCATCGTTCACCATGATAAAAAAGCACGACAACCGATAGTTTTATGTCGTCAAAAGGTATCTCATCTTTTATCATAATTTGTGATTCCGGCAAAGACTATCGCCACCAGGTTTTGATGATGATTCTGGCAAAATGAAAACCATAGGCCAGATCTTTGCCTTTTTTGCTTTTGCCGTATCCCCTTTTTAAGATAGTTATCGGCACTTCGTCGATCCGCAGACCTTTTTTAACCGCTTCGATGATCAATTCGCTCGTATGGTACTGATCTTCATGCAGTTGGATAGAGGCCATGGCTTCCATGCGAAAGGCCCGAAAACCACTGGATGGGTCGGTAATTTTTTTTCCCAACAAAATGGATACAATTCGGCCGAAAAAATACACCCCCGTGATTCTGAGCCAGCTCGATTGTTCGCGGCCGCCCAGAATGCGGGAGCCGATCACGCAGTCGTAGCGATTTTCAATGATAGGCAGCAAAAGCTTTTTGATGTCTTCCGGGCGATGCTGTCCATCGGCATCCATGGTGATGCAGTAACGGACCCCCGCTCTTTGCAGAATATCGTAGCCCAACCTCAGGGCTGCCCCACCGCCGCGGTTAATGATATTTTTCACCACGCAAATGCCGTTCATTTCCGCAGCGAAAGAAAACGAATCATCATCGCTGCCGTCGTCGACAACCAGAACACCGATGGGGATACCTTCTATCTGCCGGGGAATCATCGGAAGAAGGACTTTTAAATTTTCTTCTTCGTTATAGGCGGGTATGAGGATCATGGCTGGTTGAATACATTTGATGAGCGCGAGATTTTGTTGGACTTCTTTGCTGCCCAGGGAGCGCACGAGCCTGTCGAACTGAAAATGGATGCGGTCTAGTCTTAGTTTCGTAAATAAAATATAAAACAGTAAAAAGATGTTGGAGACGATCAACAAGGCAATGATGCGGCCCCGGTAGGCGGTTTGCAGGGATAAGGCATCACGCAGAACGTTCAGGATATTCGGATTGATGGTTATGGTAATCAGGCTGAGGTTGAGCATGGCCAATAAAATAAAATTGGATTTGTTCCAGCGGGCACCGCGATAAACAAGGAACGTTGTAAAAAGGCCCATTATCCCGATCAAACATCCAAATATTCTCAGGGTTGACATTTTGTATTCCAGATTGAGAAATTAAAATGGGAAAAAATTTTTGTAAAAATATCACATAACTATTTTTTATTAAACAAAAAATTTTCTGTCAAAATATAACAGGTTGCGTCACCAGGCCAAGTGTCTTGACTTGGGTATAAAAAGATTTTATGTATCAAGGTTCAGAGGTTTGGGATCGAAGGGTTCAACGTTCAGGTTCACTATTCAGAGTTTTGCTAACCGTGAATTCTGAATCTCTGAACCTTTGAACCGTTATACCCGAAAGCCCCGGGCGTATCAAATTCAACCCGACTTTCAATCAATCATGCGAAAAAAAAACAAAAAAGTGTCCCTTGCCAAAAAACCCTTTATGGTGCTGAGTCGCAGAGCCATTGCAGGCTGGCTGGTGGCTATTTTTTTTGTTAGTGCCTGGATGTTCGGCATCGGGGTTCTGGTGGGAAGGGGCACATCGCCGCTCAAAATTGATATCAACGAGCTGCAGAAAAAATTGCAGATTGCCAGGGCCGAATTAAAGAAAAAGGCGCTAAGGCAAACCCCGAAAAAATCAGATCCTGCCAAAGACAAACCCGAACTCGAATTTTATGAAACCCTGAAGAAGAATGGTAAAGACGCCAAAATCTCCGCGATACCATTGCCGCCGGTAATAGAGAAAAAGACAGATTCGGCACCTGCCAAAACTCCTGCTAAACCCAAAAAGGAAAGCAAGAAGAGACTGACCAGAACTCGGAAAAAGGCAACCGAACAAGACGCCCTCTCCGAAAAGGAGTTGGCCGAAAAATCAAAACCGCAGCCGGCGGCGCCCAAAAGCAAGGCCCAACCGGCCGGTAAACCTTATACGATTCAGGTGGCTGCTTTTAAAGCTGCCGGGGACGCGGATAAGCTGGTGGCCGAGCTCAAGCAAAAAGGATTCTCAGCCTACCGGGCGATCGGCAAGGTTCCGGGTAAAGGCATCTGGTACCGGGTCAGGGTCGGGCGATTCAATACTAAAGCTGAGGCCGGCAGCACGATCGCAAAATTAAAAAAGGCCGGCAAAAGACCAATGTTGGTTGAAAAATAGGGGCACGGCGCACGGCACACGGCGCATGGCACACGGCGCATGACGTACGGCGCACGGATCAGGGCACAAGGCAAAAGGCAGGTATAAGGTATAAGGTTTAAGGTGTCAGGCAGAAAGCAGGTGTCAGGCAGAAAGCAAGTGTCAGGTGTAGGGTTTAAGGTATAGTATAGGGTCGATGGCAAGGGACTTTTATTAAATTAAAGTTTGTTTGCAGACCTTTCACCTTACACCCCTTTGCTCATAACGATCATTTTCGGAACTGAAAATTAATAGTTGGAGAAGGTTTATGAAAATTACCAAAGACGAAGTATTGTATGTGGCGGATCTGGCGCGCTTGAACCTGGATGAGGCCGCCATCGAAAAATTCGCCGGCCAGATCGGGGACATATTGGATTATGTCGACAAGCTCAACGAAGTCAATACCGACGGGGTCAAGCCAACCTCGCATGCGATCTCATTGACCAATGCTTTTCGCGAAGATGAACAACAGGACCACCTGGATCGCGAACAGGTACTCGCCAATGCGCCGCAAAAAGAAGATGGGAATTTTGTGGTGCCGAAGGTGGTGGGGTAAAGGCATAGCGCAGGGCGCATAGGGCCTAGAGTAAAGAGAAATCGGAAGTGGGAATGCGGAAGTCGGAAATGAATAAACGGGTGTAATGCATAGGTAAAGGATATCGGGAAATCAAGGCACGGTCAGCGGCCGATAGGGGCACACGCCCGAAAGAAAATATATCAACCCGTATCTGATACCTTATGCCTTGCGCCGTGAGCCTTACGCCTTGTGCCTGTCGGCATATTGCACATAAATTGAAATAACCAAAGGTATTTACATATGCAAATACACGAATTAACCCTCCATGACGCGCATCAGCTGTTAAAAAACAAAGACATATCGTCCAAGGAGTTAACCCGGGCGGTTCTGGACAGGATCGCTGCGGTTGATCATAAAATCGATGCCTTTATAACGGTATCCCCGGAGCTTGCCCTGCAGCAGGCCGATCAGGCCGACGCCATAATTGCCAGCGGAAATAGTACTCCCTTAACGGGGATTCCGCTGGGAATTAAAGACCTCATGTGCACCCGCAATCTGGCGACAACCTGCGGGTCGAAAATCCTGAAAAATTATGTGCCGCCTTATGATGCCACCGTTATCCGGAAATTAAAAGCGGCCGGGGCGGTGACTGTCGGAAAACTCAACATGGATGAGTTTGCCATGGGATCATCAACCGAAAATTCCGGCTTTAAAATTACCCGCAACCCCTGGGACCCGAGCCGGATTCCCGGCGGATCCAGCGGTGGATCTGCGGCGGCTGTGGCAGCCGACATGTGCCTGGCAGCACTGGGATCGGATACCGGCGGGTCCATCCGGCAGCCGGCCTCCCATTGCGGCGTCGTGGGCTTGAAACCGACCTACGGCCGGGTGTCGCGCTTCGGTTTAGTTGCGTTTGCATCCTCGCTGGATCAGATCGGTCCGCTGACCAAAAATGTAACCGATTGTGCCCATATGTTGAATGTTATCGCCGGATATGACCCATCAGATTCCACATCGGTTCCCCGGGCGGTACCGGATTATTCAGCAGCGCTCGTCGGTGATCTGCGAGGAGTCACAATCGGCATTCCGGATGAATTAAGTGCCACCGAGGGACTGGACCCATCCGTGCTGACGTCGATAAACGATGCCGTTGAGGTGCTTGAAAATCTGGGGGCCAAACGGGTGGGTGTCACCCTGCCCCATACTGAATATGCGGTGGCCGTCTATTATGTCATCGCACCGTCGGAAGCAAGCTCCAACCTGGCCAGATACGATGGCGTCAAATTCGGTTTTCGCAACAAAGACAACACCGGCCTGATGAATATGTATCGCAACACCCGGTCCCGGGGATTCGGGACGGAAGTTCAGCGGCGTATTATTATCGGAACCTACTGTCTTTCGGCCGGATACTATGATGCCTATTACGGCAAGGCTTCTCAGGTGCGCACCCTGATCAGGCAGGATTTTAATAAGGCCTTTGAAACCTGCGATGTCATCCTGTGTCCGGTGGCGCCCACCGCAGCGTTTAGAATCGGCGATAATGTCGATGACCCCCTGACCATGTACTTATCGGACATTTTCACCCTTTCAGCCAATCTGGCCGGCATCCCCGGCATGTCGGTGCCCTGTGGTTTTTCAACAGAAGGTCTTCCCGTCGGATTGCAGATCATGGGCAGCCATTTTAATGAAGAAATGGTTTTAAAGGTGGCCTACGGGTTTGAGCAGGCGACGGAGTTTCATAAGAAAAAGCCGAAGATATAAAATTATTAACCACGAAGGGCACGAAGGAGCACGAAGATTGGAATTTGATAAATTGTCCAGATTAGTGATTGGATGTGCCATTGAGGTTCACAAATATTTGGGACCTGGATTGCTTGAATCCACTTATGAACAATTATTAACATACATGAAATTATCCGGAATTCGAATCGGCCTGCTGATGAATTTCAACGTCAAGCATATGAAATCTGGTATTAAGCGGATGGTTTTATAAAATTCTTCGTGCTCTTCGTGGTGCGAAATAAATGGAAAATTTAAGCAGAGGATGTATACCATGACCACTATTAAACCGGAAGGCGAGAATTTGAGGAAGGCTGTAAAATGGATTTCCGATGAGCGAAAATACGGTCCGGATAAGAAGCCTGCCAAACTGATCGAAGAGGCGTGTTTTAAATTTAATTTGTCGCCTGCGGATGCAGAGTATTTATCGAAGTTTGTGAGGCAGGAGGGAGTCTGATTTATCGCGGTTAAACCTTCGACAAGCTCAGGTGAGCAAACCGCCCCCACAATGGCTTCGAATCTTATACCGGGTTGTCGGAGCAGCTTGCAGGACTGGATGATGTAACCCCAAAAACCAGGAAGCAGGACACGGTAAACTAAACCAAGACGTATGGTTGGTGGGTTGGAGCGGCTTGCAGCCGCGATTAAAAATAGACAATAGCCTTAATTTCGAAATCTTTCAAACAATTTAAGAGTTATCAATATGTCAAAAATAAAAATTTTACCGGAAATCCTTTCCAACAAAATTGCCGCCGGTGAGGTGGTCGAGCGGCCGGCTTCGGTGGTCAAGGAACTGGTGGAAAACTCGCTGGATGCCGGTAGCACACGGATTATGGTTGACATTGCCCAGGGCGGACGATCGTTGATCCGGATTTCCGACAACGGCAGCGGAATGAGCCGTGACGACGCCCTGCTGGCGCTCGAGCGTTATGCCACCAGCAAAATTTACAAGGACCAGGACCTGTTTTCGATCAATACCCTCGGCTTTAGAGGCGAAGCACTGCCCAGTATCGCATCGGTTGCGCGGTTTAGCCTGGTAAGCCGGGATGAATCCGCCGATGCCGGGACCGAGATTGTGGTGGAGGGCGGTAGAATTAAAAATGTGGTCGAGGTCGGCGCCCCCCGGGGCACGATGGTGTCGGTTAGACAGCTTTTTTTCAACACACCGGCCAGACGCAAATTTTTAAAAACAATCGGCACGGAAATGGGCCACATTGCAGACCGGATCGCCAGCATTGCGCTGGGGCATTGCGGGGTTCAGTTCCGGCTGAGCCACAACGATATAATCGTTAAAAATTGGCTGATGACTGCCGAACCCTTTGATCGGATTGTTGATGTTCTGGGCACCGATCTCAAAAACGACCTGCTTGCCATCGATTCTCAGACCGACAGCATATCTATTACCGGCTGGATCGCCTCACCCCGGGCGAATCGTCGTACGTCCCGGGCGATATACCTTTACGTCAACGGTCGATTTGTGCGCGACCGAATTGTGCAGCATGCTTTATTTGAAGGCTACGCCCAGCGCCTGGTCAAAGGCCAGTTCCCGGTTGCAGTCATTTTTATCAACGTGCCGTTTGACGAAGTGGATGTCAATGTGCATCCCACCAAAAACGAAGTCCGCTTTGCCCGCCAAAAAGACGTTCACGAGGCCGTCAGGCAAACGGTGGCGCAGACCCTGTATGAGATGGACCGACCCGGTTGGGAACCGACCGGCACTTCAGGCGATTCGGGGAATCAGGCAACGCAGCAGGTTGCGGAAGCAAAGATGATGGAATTCGGAATTCGGAATTCGGAAGTTGGAATGCGGAATGCGGAAGTTGGAACCAGGGAATTAGAATTCGGGAGGAAGAATACGGAATTCGGAAATAAGTCGGCGCATGATAGTACTTCTGAGTGGCAGCGTATTTCTGATTTTCAGGGTCAAACATCAAAAGTTGAACATCCAGCAATTTCGACCGAACCCGCCCCCCGCAGCTCGCAACCCCCAACCCGGATCCCGTACCCCACATCCCGTTCATCCCAGGCTTCAATCTGGCAGAAAAAACGATTTGGCGACATGCGGGTGATCGGACAGCTGCACAACACGTATATCGTCTGTGAGGCCGAGGCGGGATTGATATTAATTGACCAGCATGCCGCCCATGAACGCATTCTTTTTGAGATGTTCAGCGCCCGGTCTGCCGACCGGAAGCCATCGGTCCAAAGACTGCTGGTGCCGGAAACCATCGAGCTGGGCTTTCGCGAGGCCGGTGTTCTGGCAAAGATTCTATTGGATTTAAAAGAACTCGGACTGGAGATCGAGCCCTTCGGGGGCAACACTTTCGTGGTCAAGGCCGTACCGGTGCTGCTGGCCGAGCGTCAGGTGAAGCCGCTGATCATCGAAATTGTTGAAAAAATCGTGGAGATTGGCGCGGCCCCCGGCCTGGCGGAAGCGCTGGATAAATGCCGCATGATCATGGCCTGTCACGGTGCCATCCGGGCCAACCAGGCCCTGAGCGAGAAGCAGATCAAGGGAATGTTGAATCAGTTGGATGACTGCCACAACCCTTCCCACTGTCCCCACGGACGCCCCACCTGGCTGCGCTGGGAGCTGCGAACGCTGGAGAAGTCGTTTAAACGGGTTGTTTGACCCCCAAAAATGGGAATTATTGGTTATTGGTAAACGAGGATATAATCAACATCGTAACAATTTAGATGTTAGAAAGAAGCCACAAATTAACACGAATTTATTTTTTCATTGACATTTTTTTTTAGGTCATCATGACCATAATATTTCAAGTCAGGAGAAAAGTCCTGACCGAAGAAACAGTAAATGTAGCAGAAGCCAAAAAACATTTTTCAGAACTTTTAGGCCAAGTGGCGTTCGGCAAAAAACACATTCTGATTACAAAAAGAGGCCAGCCGATGGCCCGCCTGGTTCCTGCCGACGATATCAATATGCACCTGAGTCAAGCAAGAGGGTGGCTGGAAAATGATGACCCCTTTTTTGATGAAATAGATCGAATAATACAAAATCGAACGAAGCATGTGCCAAGAGTTTTAAAAGGAACCTCCACCGAATAATGTACCTGCTCGATACAAATATATTAAGTGAATTGATAAGGCGAAAACCCAATGCGCATCTATTGGCTTGAAAACGAATGATCAGTTAGGAATAGTGGGGAATTATACCAGCAAACGGGCCTATCGCTTTGACGGCATCGATGTGTTGTCGCTGAATGATTTTTTAAAGCGTTTGCATGAAGGTGGAATCTTTTAATTTGACAAATCGGGTTCCTTACCATATGGTATTTTTGTAAGGAGAAATCAGGAGGCCCCAGCCATGCAATCCGTAATTACTTCAAAGTTTCAAACCACTATACCCAAAGGTGTTCGCGAGCGGCTCAAACTTTCTATTCACGATACCCTGGAATGGAAGGTTGATCAGGGTAAAATTGTTGTTCTGCCGGTTCAAAAAGAATTTCTAAAATACAGAAATCGAATTAAAACAGGCCCTGGTAAAATTGAGGATGACATCCATCTGGCCCGTCAGCAGAGGTTAAAAAAGTACCGGTGAAAAAGCTTATTGTCGACACAAATGCGTTGATTTCTTTTGTCACAGACCGAAATCCGGTCCAGCAGCTTAAAATTGCCAAAGTGCTTGATCGTGCAGTTCAGTTGAAGGTCAGTGTGTTCTGCCCCCAGAATGTTCTGACCGAACTTGTTTATGTGATGGACACGGTTTATGGTCTCAACAAAGCCGAGATAAGGGACATCGCTAAGGATTTTGTATACTTACCGGGAGTTGAAATCATTCATGATATTAGCTTGACAACACTTTTTAGATTCTGGCCCGAAAAAGTGCCTGATTATGGCGATGCAATAATTGCAGCAATTTGCAAGGATATCAGAGGATCATCTATCGCCACCTTTGATCGAAAATTCAAGGCTAAATTAAAGCGACTTGACCTCTCTGTGTATTCTTTCGAAAAGGACTGAAACGTATCAATACGAAGTCGGGTTGTATAGGATAAAGCAGCGAGAAAATTAAAAAAAACCTTGACTTTACGTTTTTTACAGTCTATCATTCAAAAAAATACCGGCATCAGCATTTAAAAGATGACTAATATTAGGCTATTAGGCGGGGCATTCGCCCCAAACTGTTGATGCGGGTACGATTCTGCCTGGAAAGGAGGTGTAAACTTACGCAGCACAAGGCAAAACAAAATTTAAATTATTAGGCCAATTTAAATTTATTTCTGTTAAATTATCATTAGGCAAACCATTAATTAAATTTCCGTTAAGGAGGAAAATTTAGATGAAGAAATTGACGATATTTATCGCAGCAATCGCGCTGGTATGCTTTAGCGTACCGGCCATGGCAGTGGATTGGAACTTTTACGGCAGCGCCCGTATGGCCACTTTTTATGTATCCGATGACCTCGGTGACGCTACAACCACTGGCGGCGATGATGGAGACACCGAAATTCAATGGGACCTTCAGGGAAACAGCCGTCTCGGTGCCAACGTCAAAGCCGAAAATATCAAGGGCCAGGTCGAACTTGGACTCAAAGGCAACGGCTCCGGCGATGTGGATGTCGGAACCCGTCGAATTTACGGCGTGTGGGATTTCGGCTCCGGCTGGATGAAAGTTGGCAAAGACTATACCCCGACTTCCCAGTTCATCTCCGGTCAGGTCTTTGACGCTGACCTCGGCCTGCTGGGTGTGGGTACCAACTACGCCAACCGGGTGGGCCAGGTCGCTTTCGGCTTCGGTGGGTTTGAGGTCGCTTTGATAAGCGTCGATACCCGCAACGTGGAGGCTGAATTCGTACTCGCCGGTACGACATTTAACATCTCGGATGGCGATGTCGACAAGTACCTGCCCAAAATCGAAGCCAAATGGGGTATGAGCTATGATGCCTGGAACTTTGGCCTGATGGGTGGGGTAAACATGTTTACGGTCCAGGATGTCGTTTCCTCGGTCGACGGCGACAAAAACGACATCGATGTGACCTCCTATATCCTGGGCGGCGACGCCGGCTTCAACTTTGGTCCGGGCTATGTCAAGGCAGCTGTCAGCTACGGCCAGAACATCGGAACCGCCGGCTGGAGCCTGCCGGGCAACCGCAATCAAGCCGCTTATGCCGAATGGGACGGCGACGATGACATCGAGAGTGTCGCCAGCTTCCAGGGCGCTCTGGTGGGTGGCCTGAAAGTCAGCGACATGCTGAGCTTCGAGGCCGGTCTTGGCTATCGCTCGGATGATCCGGATTCAGACTATCCGTTGGGTGACGAAAAATCAAATCAAATGGCTGTTTACGTGCAAAGCGTGATTGCCCTGGCGCCGGGCGTCTATGTCATCCCCGAAGTTGGTTACTTCGACGGCGGCAAAACATATTCCGACACCGATGCGACCACGACTTTCTACCTGGGTGGCAAATGGCAGATCAACTTCTAAGCCGTTTGTAACCGTTTAGTCGTAATAAAAATAATAAAACCGGGGCCCAAGGCCCCGGTTTTTTTATGCCAAAATGATGAATTCGCAAAAAGGCGAATTCATTATGGGTTTAGTTTAAACCAATTTTTAATTTGTCATATCACGATCCTGTAGAGTCTTCCGCCTTATTACCTATTGCAACTTGGCACCAGTCATCCACTTCCAATAAATATTTCTCCTAGCCGCAAAGCAGCACGGGATTATCTGGAAGGAAAGAAAAATGAAGAAGATCAAACTCCCATATCCAGCATTCTGCATCGTCAGGTAAACTGTCGGTTATTTGAAAGACCCAAGTCAAATTAACGTTCCATGATGTTGTGCATTAAGGTCAGTTTAATGGTTAGTGGGGTGGTTTCTGCGTTCTGCATTCCTGAAATCCGAAACCCGACCCCTGAAACCTTCAGATGACTATGATTCCGGTTGTTGCGGGCTGGTCAGCTCGTAGCCGATAATGGTGCTTTTGGCCTCGCTAATCAGGGCCACCCGCCCTTCTTTGAGAACCAGGGCGGCGATAAGTTCATCCTGCCCGTCGTTGTCAAAGTCGCCCACGTTAAAATCCTGGATGTAACCGGACAACTGACGGGTTTTCCAACGCGGTGACAGACCCACGCTATCCCAGGTGTAGCCCGCAATGTAAGTCTTGGTGAAATACCTGAGTTCCTTTAGGGTACTGCTGGTCAAATCGTGGTTTTGAACGGCAATGACCTCGCTTTCCTTGGTGGTCTTGTTGTGCCACACCACCAGCCGCAAGGGAAAATACCACTTGTTTTCAACCTGTCCCCGATAATCCCAGGGAAGGCTGGCATACAGCATGCTGCCGCCGAAACGCTCGCGGTTGTCCCAGCGGGTGTCGCCGGATGGATCGATGACCCGGATACGATCGTCATCTCTGTAAGCTATGGCCGTTTCCTGGCCGCTGTTTAAGACATCGCCGACGGTTAAGCCCATCAGATTTGTATTGCGAGGAGTTTTGATCGGATCGGTGGGGATATAATCCCCACTTTGCCATTTCATTTCATAAATTGCGCCCGCAGAGGGTTTACCGACCTTGGGTCGCTGGCCGAGCAATATCCTGCCGCGGTCGGGGGTGACCGCCACCCGGTAATAGTGACGGCTGCTATCGATTATTTTACTGAACTTTTTGCCATTATACTCTAGCACATATGAGTTGACGACCTTGTGATCGGCATTCAGGCTGGTGACAAAAATCTCGGCAAAACCGTTTTCATTGATATCGGCAGTGTCCACACCGATCAGGTACTTGTTGATACTTTCCTTGATTTCGGCGGTCTTGCGAAATGCACCGCCTTCGGAACGAAAAATAAGCACGGTATGGGGCGCGATCGTCACAGTTTCAATTTTTCCGTCGCCGTCCACATCCCCCAGGGCAACTCCATTGATCCGGTGGTTGAAACTGGCACTTCTCCAAATCTGCGGCTGGGATTCCCGAGTTGCACCGCGATCGATACCCAGAGTTGAAACACCTTCGCTTTTGTCTTGGGTGATGAACCCGTCATCCTGGAGGACTTTTTCCGGATGGTCGTGCACGCGTGATTTTTTGGGCGGCGGCTTGGCGGTCGGTGCGGCTGCTGCGGCTGCGGGCGCTTTTGCCGTCGCGGAGACCTGGGCACGGCCGAACATTCTGTCATTGATATCGGCTGCAATCAGGTTGATCTTGGTAATCACAGCACCCAGATCCTGGCTCTGGTCGAAAAAGGTCAAGGCTGTTCTGGCGCCGGCAATATCAACCAGCTTGGCATCGATGCTCACATTTTCTCCCAGCACCGTCAAACTGCCAAAAAGAACGAAATCGACGTTAAGACGGTTGCCGATCCGGCGGGCCGTGGTCTCATTGATGTTGCCGGATGCTGCCTCGGTTTTAACAGCCCCTTCAATCTGTTCCCGGCTGAGCACCTCCACCCGGCCTTCGCTGGACAGCCGCGAGGTGAGCATGTCAAATATGCCTTCCTTTAGAAATGACAGATCTTGTGCGGAATTGATTTTAAAGGGCAGCAGGGCCATGCGTTTGGGATCGGCCGCGATTGAATTAATGTTGCTGAAGAAAACCGTTAATAAAAGGCTTATAAAAATATAGCGTATTTTTACAGATATTAATCTTTTCACCGGGAATATCCTTTGATTTTTTTGTCTCTGAATTCAAACTATCTATATATTATATCTGACGGACAATTTCTATTTAATGTATAAACACAATCATATGTGCCAATGCTAATACCCGTTAAACTATGTTTTAAAAAACCCATCATTGTAAGTTGGGTTGATCCGGCCTAGGCTGAGAAACCCAACAAACATCCAGTATCCAGCATCCAGTATCCAGCATCCAGTATCCAGCATCCAGCATCCAGCATCCAGCATCCAGCATCCAGCATCCAGCATCCAGTATCCAGTATCCAGTATCCAGCATCCAGCATCCAGTATCCAGCATCCAGTATCCAGCATCCAGTATCCAGTATCCAGCATCCAGCATCCAGTATCCAGCATCCAGCATCCAGTATCCAGTATCCAGTATCCAGCATCCAGCATCCAGCATCCAGCATCCAGTATCCAGCATCCAGCCTCAAGCATCCAGCTTTTTTTTCAATATCTCGTTCACCAACTTCGGGTTGGCTTTTCCCCGGGTTTCCCGCATAACCTGGCCGACGAAAAATCCCATCAATTTAGTTTTGCCGTTTCTGTAGGCCGCGACTTCTTTGGGATGGTTTGAAATTATTTTTGCAGCCACATCTTCAATGGCATCCGTATCGGTAATTTGAACCAGGCCTTTTTCTTTTACGATCTGGTTGGCCGGTTTGCCCGTTTGAGCCATGTCGTCGAACACGGTTTTGGCAATTTTGCCGCTGATCACCCCCTCTTCGATCAGCGCCAGAAGCCGGGCAAGGTTTTGCGGCGAAACCGGTGAATCGGCAATGGTTTTATCCTGGGCGTTTAATAGCCCCAGCAAAGACCCCATGACCCAGTTGCTGACCGATTTGGGCTGGGAGAAGCGGCGGACACACACTTCAAAGTAATCCGCCAATTCGTGGTCGGATGTCAATAAGCCGGCATCATATGAGGGCAAATCGTATTGTTCCATGAAGCGTTTCTTTTTCTGGTCGGGAAGCTCCGGCAGGCATTTTTTGATGCTCTGGATCCATTGGCTGTCAATTATCAGGGGCAGCAAATCGGGGTCGGGAAAATAGCGATAGTCATGCGCTTCTTCTTTGCCGCGCATGGAAACCGTTTTATTTTTAGCCGGATCCCAGAGCCGGGTTTGCTGGATAATTTGTCCGCCGTCCAGCAAGGTTTCTTTCTGGCGGCTGATTTCATACAGTAGCGCTTTTTCCACGTGTTTGAAGGAGTTTAAATTTTTAAGCTCGGTGCGGGTACCTAACTTTTCCCGGCCCCTGGGTCGGATTGACACATTGGCATCGCATCTGAAACTGCCCTCTTCCAGATTGCCGTCACAGATCCCCAGATAGCGCACGATTGATCTTAGTTGTCTGAGATAGGCCCCGGCGGCTTCAGCCGAGCGGATATCCGGTTCGCTGACGATTTCCATCAACGGAACACCGGTCCGGTTAAAATCCACCATGCTGACCGGCCGGTCAGGGTCATGCCCCAATTTGCCGGCATCTTCTTCCATGTGGATGCGCGTAATGCCGATGCGCTGCCGGCCGCCGTTAACCTCGATATCGATAAATCCGTGCTCGGCGATGGGCAATTCATACTGGGAAATCTGATATCCTTTGGGTAGGTCCGGATAAAAATAGTTTTTGCGCGCAAAACGGCTTTCCCGGGTAACTGTACAATTCGTGGCCAGGGCCATGCGCAGCGTAAAATCCACCACCTTTTTGTTGAGCACCGGCAGCACGCCCGGCATCCCCAGGCATACCGGGCAGGTATGGGTGTTGGGCGGCGCGCCGAAAGATGTTGAACAGGCACAGAAAATTTTGGTTTTGGTTTTCAGCTGGGCGTGTACTTCAAGCCCGATGACCGGTTCGAATTCCATGGGTTACCACTTTTTTGATCTAAGTTTTATTTAACATCATCACGGAAGCGCGAATAAAACAAGGTGAAATTCGTGCTGGCTATATTTGGTGTTTTCGTGACGATCCGGCTGAGTTAAAATTGCAAAGAATTCACAATTAAGCGCCTAAATCTTTAAATTTATTTTGCACCTCATTTGAGTGGATCAATTTTAATTATTTCAACTATCCAATCCAAACCCATCTGGGGGTATTTATCGGAAATAATCTATGATTGACGCGATTTAGTCAAGACTATTTCATAATGTTGCTACTTATCCGGGGCTTCTAATATTTGAATAATTTTATTCGAATTCGTTATGACGCTAAAAGTAAAGACAGATAATATCCTTGTTTTAAGTTTCCGTATAAATTAAGATGGTCTTGAAACCTGAATTTTGCACAAAAACAATCCACAGTGTTGACAAGAATACGTGCCAAATTCAGTTAATCTAATTTATTATGATCTTTTGAATACGCCGTCCGCTTGCGGCGGGGAGATTCATATACAAAGTCCAGGTTACCATTGAATAGAATTTATCTGCACGGAGAAAACAGCCAAGCGGTGAAAAAGCATATATTGATTTCAATTCCGATTTTTGTATTGTCAATTATCGGGCTCTTTTTTTTGGATAACCGGATTTGGCTGGCTGCGCGAAATCTGGTGTCCCAGGAGCCCTACTACAGTATTACCGATTGGATTACCGACTATGGGTTATTTCTATTTTATGCGGCCTTTATTGCATTATTTGCGTATGCCCTGATAAAAAAGAACTCAAACCTAATTAGGCTATTTATAGCATACGTTATAGCTCAACTCATTTTTTCATTCACCCTGGTTCGAATTTTAAAGATTATTGTGGGGCGCGCCCGACCTGGACACGATCCTGATGTCACTTTTTTTTCTTTCGCTTTCCGCTACAACTCGTTTCCCTCGGGCCACTCGGCCGACGCCTTTGTCTCCGGTGTATTCCTTTTTTACCTGCTCAAACATTCAAAATATTCCGCCTGCCGCTATTTACCGCTAATTTATGCCTTCCTGATTGCCATCTCCAGGGTGTTTATCAGTTCGCACTATCCATCGGATGTGGTTGCCGGTATGGCAATTGGCATAATGGGAGCATGGTTCATTATTTCCCGTTATACACAGTGTCATAAAAAATTGTATAATTGCCCTTTGAATCGTTGATATTATCAAGACTGTATCGGTTTAAATTTGCCAAACGCTGTGTGTGTATGCAAAAGGATTTGTATCGTTCTGTATAACTACAGGTCTTATTCTTGATTTGAATCTTCCTGAATGATTGATTGGTTGCTAACTAAGGCAAGAAAGTGGGGGTATTCTCACTTTATCCGGGCGATTTTGTCTGACGAGCGAAAACGAAAGAAATCTACAACTTATAAGGGATTTCAACAAAATCATGTTTTCGGGGATTAAAATCTTTTGATTTCCGTGTGATCAATTTAATCTTGTGATGTTGGGCAAGGGCTGCCTGGAAGGCATCCGGAAGCTTCCAGCCATGTTCTCTCCGCAGCCTGGCAGCAAAATCAGCTGTTGGTTTGTCGATAATTAATAGTTGATATTGATCGAGAAGCGGGATCACCTCTGCCTGCTCAGTTTCACCAAGACCCGTAAGAATTTCAGCCCGGGTTATAACTGAAATTGCGGTTTCCACCGGATCTAGCTTAATGATGAAACGGGTTGCTTTTTCAATTCCATTCAAATGATCAATTAATATGACAGAATCGATCAATCTTACAATCACTGGGAATTCCATTCAGTTCGAATTTCCTTTTGGTAGTCCAAACCGTCGCCTTTTTTCCATAAACCGTTGGTATTCTGAACCAAGGTCTGGTAATTTTCAAAGAGTTCCGCATCTTTTAATTTACGGATTCCCTGCCGGATTGCTTCAGCCACTGAAACCCTGTGCAGGCTGCTGTAGCTTTCAAGCCACCTTTTGTCCTCTTCTGAAATAGTTATGATCGTTCTCTTGCTTGCCATATATGTCTCCGTGATAGTGATATATATATCTGTATATCACTATCACCATGGTTGTCAATTATTTTTTTAAAGGGCCAAACAACACTGGCTAGAAATTGGGCCGACGGTTTCAGCCGGAATTTATCGCTTTACCCTAATCATTTTTCCTGTTAAATTTATCAAAATCCTTTCTGAATAGCCACGTTGATAGGCGTATTGATGTGAATTTGAAATCCCGTAAGAATCAGAAAAAATCACGGAAAAACGCCGGTCCCCGACCGGCACCAGACAAAGATGCTGCCAAGATGCCAACCCAGCATTTGCTGCCGGTTGCTTTGCTGGCGCTTCTTTGTCTGACTGTATATTTTAATTCCTTGTCCAATGGATTTGTATATGACGATTTGGGCTCAATCGTTGAGAACAAGTACATTAAGCAACCGGGCAGATTGATAGGCTCCCTGTTTAATCAGTCATATTTTCAATTCGCCGGTCTGGAGGCGAGTTACCGGCCGCTATCCACTTTATCGTATTTTTTAATCTATGCCATCGCGGAATTAGATCCATTTTATTACCACCTGGCAAGCCTGATCTTACACACACTGAATGCGATTCTGGTATACTGGCTGGCCAATTTAATCCTGCAGCATCGTCTGCTAGCCCTGATGGCAGGCTTGTTGTTTGCCTGTCACCCGATGCTCTCCGAAGCCGTGCTTTGTATTGATTTTAATGATGATCTGCTGGCGACCTTTTTTTTCCTGCTCGCCCTGATATCTTATATTCGAATAGAAACCGAATATTTATCGTCAAGTATCAAAGACTATCTGTTAGCATTGCTTTGTTACTTTTTGGGATTGCTGTCCAAGGAAATGGCCATCACGTTGCCGGCCGTTATTTTACTATACGACGTGGTGCTGAGAGATGCCGACCGGGGAACGCCAAATTTTAAACACTGGCTGAACATTTTGAGGAAAAGAATATCTTTTTATAGCGGATTTATGGCCGTCAGCCTGGTTTATGTATATTTACGGTTTTTCATTTTATTTAATCCCCAGGAGTCCCTGAAAGATTCTGCCGGCAGCCTGGTTGATCGGATCATTTATCTGCCCGGCCATATCTTCAGTTTCGTCAGGCTGGTTGTATTTCCCGGACATTTAAACGCGGATTATGTGTTTTCCTATCCGGCCAGCTTTTTTGATATCTGGAACTTGATTGGCGTGGCGGTGGTACTGGTCCTGGTTGTCGCCGCTTACCGGGTTCATCGATTTTCGAAAGAGATTTTTTTCGGTATATGGTGGTTTTTGATTACCCTGTTTCCGGTTTATAATCTGATCGAAATTTATCATCCATTGGCTGAGCGCTACCTGTATCTGCCGATCATCGGGTTTTGCCTGGTGTTGCCGGTAGTGATCCAGGCGGCAGCCAGGAAGCAATTCGCCAATCCATCCACGGCAAACGTGGCGACCCTGGTACCGCTGGTCCTTATTCTCAGCCTGTATGCGGCTGTCACCATCGCACGCAACAGCGATTGGCAGAATAATTTTGTGTTGTGGTCGAAAACCGTTCAACGCTCACCAAACAGTCTCGTTGCGCGCGGCGGGCTGGGTATGGCTTATCTGGAAAGGGGAATGCTGGACCAAGCCGCGGAGCAATTCGAAACATCGATTAAGCTTTATCCCGGTCACTATAAGAGCTATTACAACCAGGGTCTCGTTTATCATCAAAAAGGCGATCTGATAAAAGCCCTTGATTTTTTTAACCGATCCGTAGCGCTAAACCCTGAATTTGTGAGAGCCCATTACAATCTTGCCACAATTTACCTGCAGCAGCGGTCATGGGATCTTGCGGTTCGCCACTATGTCAAAGTGAATGAATTGGATCCTGAAATTGCAATGGCCCATTATAATCTGGGGATGGCCTATGTTATGCAGGGGAAATTGAATCCTGCTATTTCAGAATGGGAAGCAGTCCTGCAGCTCGATCCGCATAACACCCATGCCAAAAGTAATATTCGAAAGGCAAAAAAGTTGATGAACAAAACCGGGGGCTAAGTTTCCAATGATCCAAACAAGTTTTGACTTGCCGCGCGGTGCGCCTTCTGTCTGAACTCAGGCAGAATGAAGTTTATCAGGGGCAGACGCATCACCGGCTGCTTTTTATACAATCAGAAAAAGTCCGGTGTTTATTAGAAACAGGCAGGGCGGAGTAATTACTCATCATATTTGCCCTTAAATCCAAAATATCTATAAACCTCTATTTTCTGAGCCAAGCGGCCGTTGCGAAGAATTCTGATTTCTATCGGCTGCGGGTCCATCTTGCTGAACAGCGGCCGGTAGCGTCCGGCACGCTTTTGATGGCGTTTTTGGTCAACAATAAACAGGGCGTCCCAGCCGGCATGGTCTTCAGCCCCAAACCAGAGCCGATACTGGTTATAGGTGTGGTGCAGCACCGTAGCGGTGGTGGCGCGCTTCAGATAGACGGCCAGCTGGCTGGTCGAATGGAAGCGATGGCCAAAAACAAAGGTGGTTGCCGGACGCGGCATCTCTGCCCGAATGGATTCCACCTGCCGGGCGATGTCCGGCCAGCCGAAAAGCTCGTTGCTGATGTCAAAGCCTGTTTCGAAGGGCTTAAGGGGTTTTACGGCCGGGAATTTTTGGTTCAGGCTCACGGAAACATTCCGTGCCCAGTTGTAGACCGGGCCGACTACCGGCAGAAAAAGCACCACATAAAGCAAGGCGGTCATCACAAACCCTGTTACAGCGGCCGCTGCGGACCAGCGGCGCCAGCGTGTTGCGGACGGGCTCAGTCGGGGGATTTTTTGCAAAATCACCATTGTAACCGCGATGGATCCGGTCCACCAGCCCACCGATGTCCAGTGTGGCAGAATCTTGCTGGTTAAGCCCGTTAAACAGAAAAAAACGAAAAGCGGGATGCTGGTCCAGACCGCAAAGCGATCTGCTTCGCTGATTTTCTGCTGGCGGATAATGACGATAAAAACGGCGATCAAAAGCCCAAAAATTATCGGTGACCAGGCACCGAGTTGGCCCCCGATGGCGGCTATAAATTTACCGGGATCAAGGCCGCCACCGGACCCCTGGCCTAATTGATATGAATAGGAAATCCAGCTGTGACGGGCGTTCCAGAGAATATTCGGCATAAATACAATCAGACCGATCAGTGCTGCGACATAGGGTTGAGCCTTTTTCAACCAAAAGCGATGATCGGCTGAGGTGATCAAATAGCCCAGCAGGCATAAAGCCAGCAATACCGCGTGGTATTTGCTCAGCAGCGCACCGCCGAATAACAGCCCTGTCAGGATCCACATCGGCCACTTACCGGATTTCATGGCCTGCCACACCGCCAGCAGGGTCCCGCACCAGAAAACATTCAAGGAGGCATCCGGCAGCAAGCCCACCAGCAAAAGGTGCTGGTAGGGCATCAGATGCAATAATACGGTCGCCCAGAATCCTACCCGCTCGTCCCGGTAAAGCGCCAGCGCCAGGTATCTCAGCAGAACCAGGCTGATGACTGAACAAATAACCGGTCCCAGCCGCACCAGAAACACGCTGTCTCCAAAAATAGATGTCAAAGCTGCCAGAAAAGCGACCATGGGGGGGTGATCGAAATAGCCCCAGGCCAGGTGGCGGGAATATAATAAATAGTGGGATTCATCCACTCCCAGGCCAAATTTACCGGCCAGCAGCAGGCGAATGGCGGTGATAAAGGTTAGAAATAGCCAGAACAGGGTGCGATAGGTTTGCTGGGATTTTTTTGGGGTGCTCGATTGCATATTAAATAGGGCCATATTGGCTACGAAGGTCAAGAGCGAAACCACCCTTCGATATTCTGCGGTTCGCTGTTCAATCTATTGCCACAAACGACGGACTAAATCCATTCAGCACAACTCACCTATCCTTCCAAAATCTCCAAAGCATGTGCAAGCACCTCATTCGGATTTATTTTTTTCAAACACAAATTGTCCCCGTCGCAGGGGGAATTGCGGTGGTTGTAGGCGGTGACGCAGGGCGAGCACGAAAGACCCAGAAAAATATTTAGCGCTTTTTCATCCAGCGGGCCATACAGTGCCGGTGTTTCCGGACCGTAAAAAATAATAGCCGGAATGGGGGTCATGGCGGCAAAATGCCCGGGCCCGCCGTCATTGGTGATCAGAAGAGAGGAAAAATGAAATATCAACATCAACTGCCGGATCGTTTTGGTATAGCCGGTTAAATCTACACAATTGCGGCTGCTGCTATGCGACAGGATCAGGCGGGCGATTTCTTTATCCTGGTTCAGGCCGATGATACACACGGCATATCCCCGATTCAGCAACTCTTCAGTCAGGGTGCAGTAATTTTCGAGGGGCCAGGCCCGGATAGGCAGCAGACCACCGCCGGGATAGATGAGTACGATCTTTTTGTCCTCAAGTTCCGGAGCCTCTGCAAACAGGTTTTTCCTTTCATTTTCAATTTCTTGCGCCTCAATCCGGATTGCGGGAATCTCAAATATTTGATCCACCACTTCATGTTTGGCTCTGGGATGAGTTTCCGAATCGATGGCTTCGACCAGGGTTAAAAACTGCCGGGAAATATGGTGATAGGGATTGTAAGGGACGGGTCGATTCATGAAATTACCGCGGTACAGACCTTCCTGGGTGTGGGGATGGAATCCGACCCGCACAGCGGCGCCGCTGAGAAAGGCCAGAATACTGCTGATTCTGGAAAACAATTCGCAGTCGATAACCGTGTCGAATTTAAGTTTTCGCATTCTGGACAGCCCGTTCTGGGTGTCCCTGATAAACGTCAGCATGGAGCTGTCTTTAATGGTTATGATATTTTTCGCCGGAACGATTCCTAATAATTCCACAACCTCCCGATTTTTTTCAAACAGCATTACATACAGATCGGACCGGGGATATTTTTCCTTCAGACGTTGAAACATCGGATGGGCCAAAACCAGGGCCCCCATTTCTGATAAAAGGATGATGAGTATCTTTTGAGGTTCCACGGTATCGGAATCTTTTTTAAATAACCGGTAATACATAGAAAATAATCTGCAAATCAATGTTCCGACATAGCGATCGATGAAGCGCTGGGTTTCAATTTTCATATACCGTATTCCTCATCCGGATCCGCCGCAGGCGGAATAAAAAGTGCCACAAAGGCACCAAGACACAAAGGGAATCTTCAGGTAAATAATTATCTTTGTGTCTTTATGTCTTGGTGGCGAAAATGCGTTTTAAATTTTTCACCAATTAAACAATCCTTTCATATATCAAAATTGTTACTTAAAGCAAAGAATTTGAGGATAAATTTGCAGGAATGTTTGATGCGATGGGAATGATGTGATATAGGGAATACGGTAAATTTTCACCGCACAGTTTGCAGCGGACGCTGAGAACACCAATAGACCAAAGTAGAACGATGTCTGCTTCGATTGGCAGAATCGATCGGAATAGGGAATGCCCCGCAACTCGACCTATAACATATTGATGTATTCCCACGACACCTATGGTCTCGGACATATTCGCAGGACCATGGCGATCGCAGCCCATTTATTGGGACCCCGCATCAATATATTGATTCTGACGGGTTCGCCCATCGCCGGTCGATTTTCATTTCCGGAACAAATTGATTTTGTCCGGATCCCGGGGATGATTAAAAAGACCAACGATGAATACCTGCCGCTTTCCATTAAGATCAATGTGCGGCATGCCCTGGATATTCGAAAAAACATTATCACGGCCACTGCTAAAACCTTTCAACCCCACCTATTTATCGTGGACAAGGAACCTCTGGGACTGAAAAAAGAGGTGCTGCCCACATTGCAATGGCTGCGGCGCTGCCGACCCGACACACGATCTATTCTCGGGCTGCGGGATATTATGGATGATGCCGAGTCCGTAAAAAAAGACTGGCAGGAAAAACGTGTCTACCAGCACCTCGAAAAGCTCTACAGTGAAATCTGGATTTATGGAATTCAGGATTTTTATGACCCGATCAAGGAGTATGAAATTTCCGATGCCATCAGCCGGAAAATACATTTTACAGGTTATATTCCCCGGAAAATACCCGGCAAAGATGCTGTGCGTCACGTTAAAAAAGAGATCGGTCTCAAGAAAGGCGAAAGACTGGTCGTGGTTACCACCGGTGGCGGCGGGGACGGCTACCGGGTCATGGATACCTACCTGACTGCCCTTGAAAATTATCACAGCAGCCTGCCGGTTATGAGTGTCTTGATCACAGGTCCATTTATGCCGAAGCAGGAACGGCGTGATGTTTTTAGACGCGCCAGGAAACTGGGATTGCGGACCTACCATTTTTATCGCCAGATGGAGAAAATATTTGCTGCAGCCGATATCGTCATCAGTATGGGGGGCTACAACACCCTGTGCGAAATCCTGGGCCAGGGAACCCTCAGTCTCGTCATCCCGCGGGAAACACCCCGTCAAGAGCAAATTATTCGTGCCCGGGCCTTCCATCGACAAAATCTGGTTGATTACATCCCCTGGGATGAATTTTCTCCCGCTCTTTTACACGAAAAACTGATCGCGCTCCTGCAAAATCCCGAACCCTACCACAACGCCATCTCCCGGTTCCGCTTGACCGGCATCGCAACCATGCAACAGCGCCTGCGTGAATTCAGGTGCAACAAGTTATGAGCCTAGCCAAACGACCGGTTCTGGGGATGATCCTGAAAGGATATCCCCGCATTTCCGAAACCTTCATCTCCAATGAAATACGCCTGCTGGAACAAAGCGGTTTTGAGATTCACCTGTTTTCCATGCGGCAGCCCCGGGAGAAATTTTCCCACGACAGTGTCAAACAAATCCGGGCAGGGGTCGATTACCTGCCTGAAACCCTGATAAAGCCTCTGCCGCGGCTGGTGTACCACAATCTTTGTCTGGCCGCCAAAAATCCGGGAATTTATGGTGCCGCACTTAAGACGGCCTACCGTAGATTTTTAAGAACTCGAAAATCTGCCACCCTAAAGCATCTGCTGCAGGCCGGCTATCTGGTACACCGTCTGCTGCCTGAGCGCCGGGTGACGCATCTGCACGCTCATTTTGCCCATTCTCCGACCTCGGTTGCCATGTTCACCAGTCGATTGACCGGCATACCGTTTAGTTTTACGGCCCATGCCAAAGATATCTACACCTCGGACCCCAGGCAAATTCGCGAAAAAATCGGACTGGCCCGATTCGTGGTCACCTGCACTGAGTACAATAAAAAGCATCTTCGTGAACTTTCCGATGGACACTCAACCCCGATCCATCGCAATTATCATGGAATCGATATCCGGCTTTTTTCCGCTAAAAATGAAATACCCCAAATGCCGGTCCCGCCCTATCAGATTCTGACCATTGCCCGTCTAACCGCCAAAAAAGGCTTGCCCACGATATACAAAGCGTTGCGAATCCTTTGTGATCAGGGGGTATCCGTGCACCACACCCATATCGGCGGGGGTGAAGATGGTCAAAAAATTATGTCGCTGGTCAAGGACCTGGCCCTGGGATCCGTGACCCAGCTGCTGGGAACCCAGCCCCACCAGGTGGTTTTGGAGCACTATAAAAATGCCGACCTTTTTGTGCTGGGCTGTGAAGTGGCTCCCAATGGTGATCGGGACGGCATCCCCAATGTGTTGATGGAGAGCATGGCCATGGGGCTACCGGTGATTGCGACCCATATCTCGGGTATACCGGAGCTGGTCGAAAATGAAAGAACCGGTCTGCTGGTGCCCCCCGGCCAGCCGGATAAACTGGCAGCGAGCATGCTGCGCATGCTGACCGATGAGGAGTTGAGAAACCGGGTCACTGCGGCAGGCAAACAGTGCGTGGCGCGGGAATTTGACAACCGGCAGCTGATCCAGGAGCTGGCGGAGGTCTACCGGCATGAAGGCATCGGGCAAAGAGCATAGGGCACAGAGCATCGGGAATGTCTATGTCAAATAATATAGCAGAAGGTTCAGGCTCATCCCATAAAAAAGAATCCAGCAATTTCCTAAATATCGCCCGTAGGTCAACATTTGAAAATGCGAATGCTCTTATATTATTTGAAATGAGAAAGCTAATTAACCTGGAGCAACGTGATGACCTCTTGACGAGATTGAACATTCTCTGTCGACAAATTACCAGTTTTATAAAATCTTTAAAATAGAGGCTTTTCACTATGCCCTCTGCTCTCTGCGCTCTGCCAGCCAGCAACAGACAGATGCCTTTAACTCGGCGCCCATTGCGAATTGCTTTTTATGCCCCATTCAAACCCCTGGATCACCCGCATCCCTCCGGCGATCTGGTAACGGCCAGCGGGATATTCGATTTCCTGGTGCAATGTGGCCATCAGGTATATCCGGCAAGCCATTTGCGCTGTCGCTGGATTTACTGGAAACCCTGGTTGTGGCTGAAAATGATTTGGGAGAAAAGACAGGTTGCGCAACAGTTTTCTGACACTTCTGTTGATTTATGGCTCACCTACCACAGCTATTATAAAGCACCGGATTTACTGGGTCCCACGGTCGCCGGAAAATTGAATATTCCTTATGTTATATTTCAGGGCATTTATTCCACCAAGCGCCGGCGCCAATTGACAGCCAAAGCGGGTTTTTATCTGAATAAAAAATCCCTTTGTGCCGCCAATCATGTATTCACCAACAAATCCGTCGATCTGCTCAATCTCAAACGCCTCTTACCCGAAAACCGGGTTACCTATGTGGCGCCGGGCATTATCCCGCATGATTTTTGCGCTGATGATCGTGCCAGGTCGCAACTGCGAAAACAATGGAATGTCGGGGATGAGCCGGTGATTTTTTCAGCGGCCATGTTCAGACCGGATGTTAAAACCGAAGGGCTGACCTGGCTGATTCGAGCCTGCGGCGAGCTATATCGACAGGGGCAAAATTTTCGGTTGGTCATCGCCGGTGATGGCAAACAAAGAGAAAAACTCCAACAGCTGGCCGATGAACATGTGGGGGATCGAGTATTATTTTTGGGGAAAATACCGCGCCAGGATATATATCGCTTTTACAGTGCCGCCGACATATTTGTTTTCCCGGGTATCAGAGAATCATTGGGCATGGTTTTTCTGGAAGCTCAATCCTGCGGGTTGCCGGTGGTGGCATTTAACAATGCCGGGGTTCCGGAAGCGGTGGCCGATGGTAAAACCGGATTGCTGGTGCCCATGTATGCCCTGGAGCCGTTTGTGGATGCCATCAGACGCCTGTTGGTCGATGAAAATCTGCGCCAACAGATGGGCTTTGCTGCGAAATCTTATGTGCGCGAATATCATGATTTAAATAAAAATTATCGGGAACTTGAACTGGCGCTAAATGCAATTGTAAAAGGTCGATGATAGTTTTTGCTTGACCGTTTTACCATTTCGGGATGAACTCCGAAAAAGTTCGCATCACGCCATGGCGAAAATTTTTTTATGATTTGTGGAATGGGAATATTATTTCATGACCCGGATCCACCTCAGCGGTGAATATCCCAAAATGCATGATCAATATAAGACAACCCGCTTTGGTCTGATTCGCCACGCTCAAACGGTCTGGAATCGGGGGAAAAAAATCCAGGGGCACAGCGACTCTCCGTTGACCGCTGACGGCGAAAAACAGGCCTCAAGCTGGGGGCAGATTTTATCACAGTTCTCATGGGACCGCATACTGGCAAGCGATGCCGGACGCGCTCTGGCAACCGCTGAAAGAATCAATGCCTTTTTGAAAATCCCGCTGACGATCGACTCCCGGCTCAAAGAGCAGGATTGGGGCCAATGGGAGGGCAAGACGGTCCGACAGGTCGAAGACGAAGCACGGCAGGTGCTGGATGAGCAGGTAAATTCCGGCTGGGGCTTTTGTCCGCCCGGCGGTGAATCTCGCCGCCGTGTATTGAAGAGAAGCCAACTGGCATTGCAGGAAGCTGCCGAACGTTTTCCCGGCCAAAATCTACTGCTGGTAACCCACGAAGGAATCGTTAAAAGTCTGATCTACCATCTTTGCGGGCGTCAGTTTCTGCCCGGTGAGCCCGCGATCCTTAAATCCTATCAGCTTCACCGGTTGGTTTACGACAGCAGCGGGCTCCGAATAGAAGAAATAAATGCGCTGAGACTTGGTTCATAGAGGGAGTTCCATTGGTATATAATCAGATAGAATTCCACAAATATTCACTATTCAATTTTCAATATTCACTCTGGTATACAGTGTCTATCCAGCGCTATCTTTTAACCCCGAACCCGGAACTTTGAACCCTAATGCCATACCTGATGATTCATGACATCCGCCAAGAATATTTGAATTTGAATCTGGCTCGATACCGCTTGACCTTTGATGACGGGCTTTTTTCCCAGTACTATTATTATCCGCTGTATAATGATCACCCTGAGAAGTTAACATTCTTTATTGCCACCTCGTTTGTCCGGCCCGGTCAAGCTCGAAGCATGTTTACCGGTGAATATATTCCTTATTTAAAACCGAAAAAATATATGTACCGCAGCTTTATCAAACAGCAGTTCGATCACTTCATGACCATCGAAGAGGTTCAGGAGCTTGCGGCGAAGCCGAACGTGCAGATCGGTGTCCACAGCCATTTGCACGACGTCATCTTGACCCGCACTCACCCGCGCAAGAGAAAGCCTCTTAGCAAATGGAAACTGGAGCGGTTTCAGAATTCCCCCGAAATTGGCAGGCGGGACTTGAGCATCCGGTCCAAAATTGCTTTTCAGGGGTTTCATTTTCAGGAAGGTTTGCTTAGCCGCAGATCCAGCTCGGAATGGGAGGACTACATCAGATATGACACCGAACACTGCTTAAAATGGGTGGCCGACAACCTGGGGTTTACGCCTGAATTGTATTGTTTCCCGTTTAACGAGCACAATGAAAAACTAATAGCGATTCTCAAATCCTTCGGGCTAAATAAATTTTTTGGCGCCAGGCCGGGCAAAAACACCCAAGTGCTCGGCCGGCTAGATATTGACAGCCTGGTTGCTGATTAATTCATCTCTGTCAACCGCTGGGTATGACGTTCAACCCATAACGATTAACGCCGAACGGCGTCAAGCTCGGATTGAATAAACGACTTTGGTAGTCGAAAACTGATGGAAATTAAAAAATACATCGTCACCGATTTAAAGACAGCCGTGGCAATAGAGGGCTTCTGGCAGACCCTTACCCTGCCGATAACCAAACACCGGGCCTTGTCCTACTGCCGCAATCCGCGGGCGGATGCGGATGATCCGGTTTAAGAAATCTACGTTATCCAAGGCAACGGTAACCCAATCGCCTAACCCGGACGAGCCGGAAGTTTCACTCATTCTTTTGATGCAGACGAAAAAAAATATTGCGGTTATCCAATTACTTTCTCAACTGCCCGCCGCGAAGCTGATTTTGAGGGCGGATGACCGTTTCCTGTTCTCTTACAATCGGGATCTGCTGCCTGCGGAAATTTCACAGCGCCTCACTCCTTGAGAATTCCGAATCTCGAATGGCGAATCCTCCGGAGGCGATTCCACCCTGCGGCATTTGATATCCTGCGCTTGGCTTTCTAAGTAAAAGCCGTGTCACCATCACAATAGTTAAGCTCTATTTTTTTTGCCAGCCTTGCCAAGGGGCTGTCTGGGCTCCGGGGGTAGAACAGATACAGGCGCTTCTTTTTTTTTGCCCGCGACATCAATCCGGTTTGGTCTCCCCAAAAGTTTTTCAGACCAGCGGGAAATTCCAGTCGATCGGCTCGATATTCTTCGGCATATTTGATTGCAAAATAACCGGCAATAAAGTGGTCTTTAGAATCGTGAAAATAATAATCCAGAATCTTTATTGTTGTCCGGTGTTTACTGCGGGAGATGGATAAGAGCAGATAGCCTTTGCGGGTGATCCCATCCGGCGCAAATATCTCCAGGGGCACAAATTCAAACAGGTCGCGAACCCGTGAGAAATAATAATGTTTAGCGTCCTGGCGGGCGTCGGGTCTGGAAACAACCCACGGGTTGCGGATCATCCAATTAATCGTTTTGATGTCACGCTGAAATGAGATGATTGAATCCTGTTGGTCAGCGGTCGTTGCCAATTTTTCGGTCAGCTGATTGACTGATTTCGATCTAAATTCCTTTTCCCGGGGTATTAGATTTTGAAGTGCGGTTGTCAACGCATCAGCGTTTTCCGGGTGCAGCCGATAGTAGGGTAATTCTGCGAGCTGTTGGAAACCCGTGCCGCGATAGACCCCGGCCGCTGCCTCGGTAATTCCGGTCGTAACCAGGTCAGCCTTTGTTTTTTGAATTTCAGCGACCAATCGTTTGCCATAGCCTTTGCCCCTGAACGCGGGCGCCAGATAAAACGTCACCAGCCAGTAAATTTTTGAAACGGTGTCTTTGTTTTTTATCAACCCCGGCAGCAGACCATGATAACCGCCGCAACGATTTCCGCAGAGTGCCACCAGCAAGGCAATGTCGTCCGGTTGCCCCTGCGGGTTTTTTGATTGTGATTTAGCCCTGAGAAGTGAGATCGGGGCAACATCTGCAAAAATTGGATCGCTTAAGGAGCGGCGCGCAAATTCTCCAAGATCTTTTAATTTAATTTTTCTTATTTCGCTCTGATCGATATTCAATGTTCTGCCTCAAGTTTAATATAAGATTCAGGTAATAAATCGCCTGTCTGATTGCGGATGACACATCCGAATAGAAAAATCAACAAATGGTTGACAATAAAGCCGAAGACATTTAGATGAACCTAATAAAATGAAGATAATCCAATACTGCCAGCATGTCCTGGGCATCGGGCATTTATTTCGCAGCCTCGAAATATGCCGGGCGCTCTCCGAGCACGATGTAATTCTGGTCACCGGCGGTCCGCAGGTCGATACCGGTTTGCCGGAGCATGTTCGGGAAGTCCGCCTTCCCGATTTGCAGATGAATCCGGAATTCAAGGGGCTTTTCAGTTCGCAAGAAAATAGCACCCTGGAGCAAGTTAAAGCGGATCGGCAAAACCGCCTGTTGGCACTTTTTGAGAGAGAAAAGCCGGATATTTTTTTGGTCGAACTCTATCCGTTCGGCCGCAAGGCCTTTCGTTTTGAACTCGATCCGGTGCTGCATGCACTGGCCGATCAAAGACTGCCTGCTTGTGGAGTTGTTTGCAGTGTGCGGGATATTCTCGTCGAAAAGGAAGATCAGTTCAAGCACGAATCGCGGGTGGTCAAAACCCTCAACGGATATTTTGATGCGGTGCTGGTCCATGCTGATCCCAACCTGGCGCAACTTAACGAAACGTTTGATCAGTTCGATGAAATTGAAATTCCCGTGATCTACACCGGCTACATCGCCTCCAAACCGGAACCGGATGCCGCCCAAAACATTCGCCGGCAATTACAAATCGGGCCAGAGGAACTGTTGATCATTGTCAGCGCTGGCGGAGGAAATGTCGGCGCACCGCTTTTAGAAGCCGTGGTTCAGGCCTTTAACCGGCTGGCAGTCAGCAAAAAATGCCATCTGAAGGTTTTCAGCGGGCCTTTTTTGGCAAGCGGCGATTTAAGCGGCCTAAAGAAAATGGCCGGCCATAATGTGCAGATAGAGCAGTTTACTTCGGAGTTTCTGTCCTATCTGGCAGCTGCCGATCTTTCGGTCAGTATGGGAGGCTACAATACGACCATGAACATTCTGGCAACCGGGGTGCCGGCCCTGGTGTGGCCGTTTCCCCAGAACCGTGAGCAGCGGCTGCGGGCAGGGCGCCTGGCCAAAGCGGGAGTCTTGAAGGTGATTGAAGGCGAGGATCTTCACCCGGATCGCCTGGCCGGCCTGATGGGTCAGATGCTGGCATCACGCAGTTGCCTGACCGGCAAGTATGATCTGGATGGCGCTGTTAATACGGCGAAGTGGATTGGAGCCATAGCAAATGCAGTATGACGTTTCGAAAATTTGGCATCGTCTTCCTTCGGATATCATTTCCAAAATCGAACACTGTGTGGCGGCCGGCTGCGAGCAAAAATCGCACAGGGGGGACGCATATGTTTTTTTTCGGGCCGATGATATTGCCGTTCCCGGGAAAAACTTTACGCACCTTTTGGAAATATTTTCCCAATATCGGGTGCCGCTCTGTCTGGCTGTCGTACCCGCCTGGTTAACGCAACCGCGCTGGCTGGCGCTTAAAAGGGCCGGGCAAAATGCTGCTTCCCGCTGGTGCTGGCATCAGCACGGCTGGCGGCACATAAACCATGAGATCACAGGTAAAAAACAGGAATTCGGTGCCGGGCGCACCCGGGCTGATTTTGAGCATGATATTGATTGCGGCCGGCAGCGCCTGGAGAGCCTGCTGGGCCAAAGCTTTTATCCGGTGTTCACACCGCCCTGGAATCGTTGCGATCAAAAGGCTCTGGAGGTGCTTAAACATTTGGGTTACGCTGCCGTCTCGCGCAGCCGGGGCAGCCGTCGGCCGTCTTCAAAAAGTTTACCGAATTTTGATGTTAATGTTGACCTGCACACCCGCAAGGAGAAGACGCCGGCAGCCGGCTGGAATAATTTATTTGATGAACTGCAACAGGCCATTGCATCAGGGCGGTGCGGCATCATGATTCACCATCAGCGCATGAATGAAGCGGCCTTTGATTTTCTCGCAATACTTCTAATGACGCTGGCTCGGTCCAAAAAGCTGAGATTGGTTCATTTTAAAGATCTATGAACATCATAATTTATTGTCAATACGTCTGGGGGATGGGGCATCTGGTTCGCAGCCTGGAATTTGCCCGTGCGCTGTCGGACCATAAGGTGGCGCTGGTTGCCGGCGGACAGGACCTGGAGCTGGATTTGCCGGGTCACGTTAATCTCGTCCGTCTGCCCGCTTTGTATATGGATGAGATGTTTACCACCCTGCTACCCGGTGACTCCCGTAAGACCGTCGCTCAGATAAAGCAGCAGCGCCAAGAGATGCTTTATGCGCTGTTCGAACAAAAACAACCGGATGTATTTATCATCGAGCTTTATCCTTTTGGACGGTCCATATTCGGTTTTGAACTCGAGCCTTTGCTGGCGGATGTCCGGAGCGGTAAATTCGGAGCAGTTAAAACCGTATGCAGCCTGCGGGATATTTTGGTGGAAAAAAAAGATCCGGCAGCATACGAAGAAAGGGTTTTACAAAAATTAAACCGCGACTTCGATGCCCTGCTGATTCACGCCGATGAGAATTTGTTGAGATTGAATGAAACTTTTTCGAGAGTCGACGATATAGACATTCCGGTGGCGTATACGGGCTTTATCACCCAGCAGGCCGATCCCGCCAGCGGTGGAAGATTGCGGCGGGATTTAAACATTTCTTCCGAGCAAAAGCTGATTGTGGCCAGTGCCGGGGGGGGGCGTTCCGGGTACAAACTTTTAACCTTCGTACTGGATGCTTGTGAAAAGCTTCGTGATAGTCTGAATTATAGACTTGAGATTTTTAGCGGGCCCTTCATGGAGAATAAAGAATTTGATAAATTAGCCGCTCGCTCTGCGCCCGGCACCCGGATTCAGCGCTATACGCGGCGCTTTCTGGATTATCTGTATGCGGCCGACCTTTCGATCAGCCTGGCCGGATACAATACCTGCATGAATTTGCTCGTTACCCGGGTTCCCGCCCTGGTTTATCCTTACGCACGCCAGCGGGAGCAACCCATGCGGGTCGATAAAATCAAAAATTTGCTGCCAATGAAGATATTGAATGAAGACGATGTCCGCCCCGACCGGTTGAGTGATTACATTACCCAAATGCTGGATCAAAAAAGAAGTTTAAAAACGTTGCCAATCGACATGAACGGCGCGGCCAATGCTGCCAGGATCCTGGGTCGCTGGGTAAATAAATCCTTGGACCTCACCCAATGAGTTAACTTGTCGCTCTTGTCAACCCCCAATATTTTTGATATTGAAGTCCGCCGTCGGATCATTATTTATTCTGACATTGAAAACCCGGCCATTGGGGCCGGGTTTCTTTACTGATAAAATAAGGTCGATTGATTATGACTGAAAGCCGTCCGATGACGAGTTCCCCCTCTCAGACACCCGCTCATCGTACCGTGAGGTGGGGAAGAATTCTCCCGTCGATTATTCTGGTTTTTGTTACTGTGGCTGTCTTCTGGCCGGTGATCGGCCACCAGTTTCTGGCCTGGGACGACAGTGTTGATGTATATAAAAACCCTTACCTCCAGGTACCGTCACTTAGCAATCTGCTGCATTTCTGGCGCCACCCTTATGAACGTCTCTTTACGCCTCTCACCTATACGATCTACGCCTTGTTGGCATGGGCGCCCAAGCTGTTAAAAACGAATCCCGGCGCCGCAGTGGTCCCCGATCCAGGGCTTTTCCACGGCTTTAATCTCTTGCTTCACTTGCTGAGTGTCCTGATTCTATGGCGTATTTTGTTGCTGCTTTTAAATCGCTCAAAACAGCCAGAGATTGGAGTAATAGTTAGCCCGGACGCATTGCCGCTTTCCTGGGCGGCCTGCGGCGGCGCCCTGCTGTTTGCCATCCACCCCATTCAAGTTGAACCGGTTTCTTGGGTCGCCGGCATGAAGGATCTTTTGTTCGGCTTATTTTCGCTGGCGGCGGTCTGGCATTACCTGCTGTATGTCGACGAAAAAACGCTGCCGGGCCGGCGGTCGCATCCCGGGCTGCATTACGGGTTGGCCACCGGGGCATATCTGCTGGCACTTTTCGCAAAACCGACCGCCGTGGTGGTGCCGGTAATGGTGGGGATTCTGGCCGGCTGGGCCTGGCGGCATACGTGGCGGGAGCAACTATCCGGTCTTTGGGTGTGGTTCATAATTGCCGTGGCATGGGGTTTTCTGACCCGCTGGGTGCAGACCGGTGCTATTCTCGCTTTTGAACCGCCGCTGTGGGCACGACCTTTAATTGCGGGTGATGCCGTTGCGTTTTATCTTTCTAAGCTGATAGTGCCGTTGCGGTTTGGTCCGGACTACGGACGCACTCCGCAGTATGTTCTGGGGCACGGATGGCTGTTTATAACCGGCTTGGTGCCGTATTTTCTTGCCATATGGCTATGGTTAAAACGGAAACGACTGCCTTGGCTTGGAGCGGCGGCAGGAATTTTTGTCGTCGTTCTGCTGCCGGTTTCAGGGTTGATTCCGTTTGAATTTCAGCGCCATTCAACGGTTGCCGACCGCTATGTCTACCTGGCTATGACCGGGCCGGCGTTTGTATCGGCATGGGTATTGACATGGCCTAAAAAGAAATTTGCAGCCATCGGCGGCATAATTGTCCTAGGATTTTTTCTACTGAGCAGTTCCCGGCAGGTTCCGTATTGGCGCGACACGCAAACTTTTTTTGAGCACGCCCTAAAAGTAAATCCCAATAGTTTTTTGGCCCTCAACAATCTTGGATTTGCTCTGGCCTACCAGGGGCAGGATGTTGATGCCATCCGTCTCTTTAACGAGGCCCTGCGCATCGAACCCGAGTCGGCCGTAACGCATTCGAATCTCGCCAATGCGCTGGTGCGTCAAGGAAAGCTGGAGGAGGGGATTCAACATTATTCCGAAGCCCTTCGACTCGTGCCCAATTTTGCGCGCGCCCACACCAATCTGGGACTCGCTCTGGCCGAACTCGGACGGCATCTCGAGGCGATAGAACACCATCGAGAAGCGTTGCGCGTAGAACCCAAATTTGCAGAGGCACACAATAATTTAGGTTTTGAATTGGCGCAGCGAGGTCAATTCGAGGAGGCCATGCAGCATTATACCGCAGCCCTGCGGCTGAACCCCGGCTATGTCGACGCGCATACCAACGCCGGAATTGCACTGGCATCTCAGAAACGCTTTGACGAAGCACAGCATCACTTTTCCGAAGCGCTGCGCCTAGCGCCTACGGCCAAGGCTCACGCCAACTTGGCCGGCTTATTATTACAACAAATGAAATTCACCGAAGCCGAGTTGCATTATACCGAAGCAATCCGGTTAAATCCGCGCTATCAGAATGCCCATTTACGGTTGAGCACGCTTCTGGCAGCACAAGGGGAGTTCGCCCGGGCCAGGCATCATGTGTCGGAGGTACTGCGCCTGGATCCTGATCATAAGGCGGCGCGCCGGGTCCTTGAGCGTATCGAATACCTGGACAGATCTTCGAAAGAAACGATAAATTGAGTATACTGGAGATTTTCTGTCCACGCTTTCTATTCAAACAGTAATATCCTTCTTGATTTCAGTCTGTTTTAAAATGGGCCGGTGACCGTGATTATCAGTAATCCGGGGTATTCCGACGTCTTCCTGTTTGACTCAGCTATTGCTTTATTTCTATATTGCTGTGGGATTGCCCTGATCCGCCTCTTTTTTTTACACTCGTATAAATTTTAAAATATTAAGCGTTCCATATTCCTTTTGAGAGAGACCTGCGTTGTTGCTATCGATGGAGGGGGCTCATGAATGAGATTTCTTCGATAACCAGTAAACCGATGCGCAAGGATTCCAGTTGCATTAATATTTTAACCTGCGAACACTATATAAATTGCGTTTTATCGGAGGTGCCGTCTAGAGCGCTTTTTAACGATATTACCGGAAATAAAAATTTTCTGTTCACCGATGAGGAGACCGGCCAGCTCATCCCGGTTACCAAAGAATACTTGCTCGACGCCAGCAATTGGATTTCAAATGAACTGCTCAGCAGGGTATACCGGAATATCATTGCCATAACCAACGACCCGGCTGCCGTTTACAAAGCCGGCCGCAATATATTCAAAACTGCTGTTGGATCCCAGGTTTATTTGATGCGCGTGGCCGGCGTTCAAACCATCATCAACCGACTCCCCCAAGAGAATGCCAAGTTCAATCGAAACCGTTCCATTAAAATTGTGGAAAACAAAAACGGTTTGGCTGTGGTCAAAATTTACTGGGATGAAGCACCCGGCATCAACAAGCATTTTTGTGACATGAACAAAGGCGTTTATGAAGGTTTGGGGAAACTGACAGGCAATCCGGCCACAGTTGAAGAGAAAAGTTGTCAATTTGAAGGCGGTGATTTTTGTGAATGCCACATCAAGTGGCGGGCCAAGCCCTTTTACTCCCGCTTCATTGATCTGATTCGCTTCCGCATCTCCCGGGAAATTATCGAAGAACTCGAGCGCCGGATAGAAGAAGTCAACACCAACTGCCTGAGACAGGAAAGGACAATCGAACTAAGGACCCAAGATTTACAGAAACAAAAAAAAATCGTGGATAAGGCCCACAAATTTCTAACAAGATACGTACCGTCCCAGCTGGCAAGGAAAATACTGGCCGGGGAGGTCGAGCCGGTTCAGGATCACAGACGCCAAAAGTTGACCATGCTTTTTTCCGACATTAAAGATTTTACCCGTACGACGGATGCCATGGAGCCCGAAGATATGGGTCGCCTTTTAAACGAGTATTTCTCCTGCATGAATGACATTATTCAAGCTCACGAAGGCACCCTTGCCAACATTACCGGTGATGCGCTGTTTATTTTTTTCGGTGCGCCCGACCGGACCAATAACAGGGATCACGCCCTGCGCTGTGTGCGCATGGCTATTGAGATGCAGCAAAAAATGGGCGAACTTCAGCAGAAATGGTTTAATGAGGGGATTGAACATCCACTACAGATACGATGCGGCATCAATACCGGCATGGCAACGGTCGGCAGCTTTGGTTCCCGGCAAAGAAGTGAATACAGTGCCATGGGCATGCAGGTCAACCTGGCCTCCCGACTGGAAACAGCCTGCAAGCCGGGCGGGATCCTGATCAGCCATTCAACCTGGGCCCTGGTAAACGACCGGATTGAGACATTGCCCCATGCGACAATTGAGGTGAAAGGATTTTCACAACCGATCAGGGCCTATGAAGTTAAGCTGGCAGATGGGAATGGCCGGGATTCAGCTGCCTTGACCGAAACCCTGAACCGGACAAGCCGGAAATTCATATTGAATATTGAAAATTGAATATTTGAGTCCTGCCCTGGCAGGGATTCGCTCTGTCATTTTTATGATCGCTTTTTTTATAAATCGATCCGCCGGCTTCCGGCTCGTAGAACCGACAACTCGGAGAGAGGCGGACCTTAAATAGTCAATATTCAATCGACAATATTCAATTCCCTTTAACCTGCTTGCGGCAGCAGCCGCAAATCATCCCTTTGACGTCACCAGCTGCGAATCTGCGTCTGTAATCGGAATAGCGCTCACCATGCCAGATGTCCGCCAGACTTTCTCGGGTTAAATCCCCCATCACGCTGCGCTGCTCCCAGTCGGCACAGCATTGCAGCATTTGTCCGTCATATAAAATGTAAATTTGTTCCATCAGACGCCGGCACCAGGAAAAGGTTTTCAGTTGCCGGGCGCCGATGGCCGAGTCCCGGATGCTTTGCTGGTCGGCTCGATTTTCAACCGGCTCTATATACAGCTTAATATCCCGCTCCCGCCAGTATCGCTTTATCTCGGGGATTTCATTATGCGTCTGAATCGAATCGACCATCACGATTTCAAGACGCGGCAATTTGTAGCCACCCTGTTGTTTCAGCGACAACAAGCGGTCGATGTTGCTGAGGGTCTTCGACAGTTCCAGTCCCATGATATCATTGTAGGTTTTTGGATTTAAACTTTGAACTGATATTTTAAGTTTATTCAGGCCGGAATCGAGCAGACCCCGTGCCATACGTTCTGTCAGTAGTCCGCCGTGGCTGGTAACTTTTACATATTGAGGCTTTGTAATCCGGGCGCTGACATACGCAACTCGTTTGGGAAGTTCGCGGTCCAGCATGGGTTCGTTCATCAGATATACCGAATATCGACGAATTCCAAGCGCTATACTCTGATCCACAATTGAGCGATATAGATCCCAATCCATGCGGCGCCCCCGGGGGATATTGCGCCTCGTTTTGTTGTTGGGGCAAAAAATGCAACCGGCATTGCAGCCCGTGATGGTCTGGATCTGAACATGATCGGGAACCGCAACAACCGCCTTGGAGCCCCCTGTCTGTTGGATGTCGTTTATTTGCATAATATTTTTTTTAGGATCGAATTTCGAAACTCCTTGTCGGATATTCAATATTCATGGTTTTCTCAAGATTAATTAGTGCCCATCCGAAAACTAATTACGGTCACATCAGGATGTCAAACCTTTTTTAAAAAAATTAGTGTCAGGGCGGGATCACCTCTTTTTTCGCGCTTGACACAAAACCTTCTGTTGCCTACATTAATGCTACTCCCTAACAGGCAAGTGCAACAGATTTCTGGTTCAATATTTTCAGGAACTAATCATGGAAGCCGACAAAACGAATATGATAGAGGACTATGTAGCTGTCCACACCGACGATGTTTCGTTGCTGCTGGAAGAGCTTATGGCGGAAACTGAAAATATTACCGGGCGCTCTTTCTGGAGTATCGGCAAAGTCGAGGGCAAACTGCTGCAGCTGCTTATTAAAATGTCCAGAACCCAACGGGCCGTGGAAGTGGGTACTTTTACCGGTTATTCCGCCCTGGTCATCGCAGAAGCCCTGCCGGAAGATGGTATCCTGACAACCTGCGAAAACAGTCAGGAGTATGCCGATATCGCCCTGCAATACTTTAACAAAAGCCCTTACGGCCGGAAGATTAAATTAAAATTAGGGCCGGCGCTGCAAACCCTCAGGAATATCCCGGCCAACAGTGAAGACTTTGTATTTATCGATGCGGATAAGCCGTCTTACGGTGATTATTTTGATGAAGCCCTGCGAATTTTAGGCCCTGGTGGACTCATTTTCGTCGATAATGTATTCTGGCGCAACAAGATATTTAAAAAGAAAATTACAAACGAAAATGCCAAGGCTATCGCTGCTTTTAATGAAAAAGTAAGGCAGGAAGACCGGGTGGAAAAGGTAATGCTGAGCATAAGGGACGGAGTTTATCTCATGCGGAAGAAATAACCATTCTCATTTACACTGTAAAACAAATATGCTAAAGAATTATATTTACCAATTGTTCAGCAACTCGTTGCAGATAGACTATTGCTAATCGTTCATTCCCTAATACCTGAATTTGCACGTTTTCTAACCAACAATGAATATGAGTCTATATCCGTAATTTATCCGAAGCGAATTTTAGAGCAACAATTGCCGTTCCAAGTCAATTGCGGTGATTTGACCTCGGACTTGCCTAAAGGGTGTTTATCTACAAAATTCAGGTATTAAGAATATTCCCTGTGTCGCGAATTTAAGTCACGCCTGCCGGTTTGCGGGGATTTAACCTATCTAAAGTCCTTTTTTGCCAATCGCGCGGGTGGGAACCGCTTTACGTTCCTTCTATTTTGACCGGATTTCAAGTTTGTGAGAGTGATGATCTGATCATGGGCGCCAAAACAATTATATCAGGATCGAAAACTGAATCCGAGCGAGTGCAACGCCAGGTCAAACTGCCTTTCATGAAATCGCTGGAAATCTCTTTAAAAAGCATTAAAGTCCGTTTTTTCCGTTCCCTGATCACCACGTTGAGTCTGGTGCTGGCTGTTTCATTTTTGAGTTTTATCGGTGTCAGCAATGACGTCGCCAATGGCATGCTCGATACGCAGGAACCCGAGTTGCGGCGCACGCTGATCCGATCCGGCTATGACCTTGAACCCGGGGACACTTCCGCCGGCAGCAGTCCCAAACAGCGATGGCTTGTCATACTTTCCCTTCTGGTATGTGTCGTTGGTATTGTAAACGCACAGCTGATGGCGGTCACAGAGCGGTTCCGCGAAATTGGTACCATGAAGTGCCTGGGTGCCCTGGATCGTTTTATCTTGCGTCTTTTTTTCCTCGAAGCCGGGATGCAGGGTCTGGCAGGCGCCAGTATCGGAGCTATATTGGGCGCCGTCTTTTCACTGCTCAGCGGTTGGGTGCGTTTCGGCACCGTCGCGATCACGGCGATATCCTGGAATAATGTGATTATTTCCATCGCGATTGCTACCGGAGTCGGATGTTTGCTCAGTCTGCTGGGTGTATTTTATCCGGCTCTAGTGGCTGCCAGAATGCAGCCCGTAGAGGCGATGCGGGTGGAGCAATGATCGCAGGGAGCAGAGGGCAGGCAGCAGAGGGCAGGCAGCAGAGGACGGAAGACAGCGTTTTGAATTCGGAAGGCGGAATGCGGAAGTTGGAAAAAGGAAAGAAGAGCAAGTATTGAATTCGGAATTTATAGTTAATCAATTGCGGATTGCGGATTTCAGATTGCGGATTGGAATGGCAACGCACGGGTAAATTCGACATACTCCATGCGCTATGCGGAGCGCAGCGACAGGGGAAATACCATGGCTGATACTGCTAACGTTGTTCGAGTCACGGGTGTAACCAAAGTGTTCAAGCTGGGCAAGATTGATGTGAAGGCCCTCAAAGGCATTGATCTTGAGATTTCCAAAGGCGATTACATTTCCATTATGGGACCGTCAGGGTCCGGTAAAAGTACATTATTCAACATGATCGGAGGCCTGGATAAACCCACTACCGGTAAGGTTTTTATCGATGAGGTTGATGTTGCCCAGCTGGATGCTTACGAACTGGCCTGGCTGCGTTGCCGAAAAATCGGCTATATTTTTCAGACATTCAACATCATACAGGTTATGACCGCCCTGGAGAATGTCACCATTCCGATGGTATTTGCCGGCATGAATAACGACGCCGCGGTTGAAAAGGGCATGCAACTCCTGGATCTGGTAGGCCTGGGAGACCGATTCAGCCACAAACCAAATGAACTTTCCGGCGGTCAACAACAGCGGGTTGCAGTTGCCCGAGCCCTGGCCAACGACCCGGCCATCATCCTGGCCGATGAACCCACCGGTAATCTTGACCTGACCACCGGCGAGGAAATCATTGCGCTCTTAAAACGTTTAAGCCAGGAGCGCGGCGTGACCGTCATTTCTGCGACCCACGATTTCAAGATGCTCAATGTTTCGGATCAGGTAGTTTGGATTCGGGACGGGCGGGTGGACAAGATCGAAAATCGCGAAGAATTGTCCATATCGATCGGACAAATTGGTTCACGGGAATAGGTGGATGCTCGATGCTGGATGCTCGATGCTGGATGCTGGATGCTGGATGCTGGATGCTGGATGCTGGATGCTGGATGTTGGATGCTCGATGCTGGATACTTGATGCTGGATGTTGGATGCTGGATGCTGGATGCTGGATGCTGGATGTTGGATGCTGGATACTTGATGCTGGATGCTGGATACTTGATGTTGGATGCTGGATGCTGGATACTTGATGCTCGATGCTGGATGTTGGATGCTGGATGCTGGATACTTGATGCTCGATGCTGGATGCTGGATACTTGATGCTGGATGTTGGATGCTCGATGCTGGATACTTGATGCTCGATGCTGGATGCTGGATACTTGATGCTGGATGTTGGATGCTGGATGCTGGATGCTTGATGCTGGATGCTGGATGCTGGATGCTGGATACTTGATGCTCGATGCTGGATGCTGGATACTTGATGCTGGATGTTGGATGCTGGATACTTGATGCTGGATGCTCGATACTGGATGCTGGATGCCGGATGCTGGATGCTGGATACTTGATGCTGGATACTTGATGTGGGTTGTTGGTCTCGTGCCAAAGAAAACTAGCTACGATGATTTAAACCAATATTGTTAGATTTATGAAAATACGGCAATTATCATATCAAAAATATGGTAATACTCGATATACTCCAATAATTAAACATGGAGTATCCCGAACCGAGTATCCAGCATCGAGTATCCAGCATCCAGTCACCCGCGTCCAGCAACCCGCATCCCGTATTCGGCATCCAGTATCCAGCATCCAGTATCGAGTATCCCGAATTCAACTCCTCATCAGTGTTCTGGTTCTCATCCTGGCCCATTGTTTCGGCATCGATGCCGGTGCATCAAACTCCGAACAAGCCGCCGATCTCTTGGCGGCGGATATTCGAAAATTATCCTCTTTTGGTGACCGCAGCACCGGCAGCCGCGGCAATCAAGCTGCCGCCGCCTATATCAGGGATCGATTTACGGCCCTTGGCATCGAAACTGTCGGTTCGCACACATTTGATGTCGCAATCACCAAACAGAAAAACAGTACTTTAACGATACCGGACCGGGGTCTATCCATCCCCATCCAACCGATTCGAGGAAATGCCGTTACGCCCCAGACCATTCCGGCACCCGGCATTAAAGCCCCTCTGATTTATGTCGGCAATGGTGATTTGCATGAGTTAAACGGTAAGGATATCGAGGGATCCGTCATCCTGATGGAGCTCGATTCCGGCAAAAACTGGCTATACACCGCCGACCTGGGGGCCACAGCCTTGATTTACGTGGATCGTGGCAATTCTAGCAAAGCGCTTTTCGAAGAAAAATTTGAGCTCTCGCCGATTCAGTTCCCGCGCTTTTGGATGCCGCTTGATCGAGTTCAGGAGCTGTTTCATGACTTTGAAACCAGGCCGGCCGGGCGTCTTGCCGAAACCGTGCACCTGTCATCGGAAATTAGCTGGGCCAAGGTTCTATCCGAGAACGTCTTTGCCATCATTGCCGGAACCGATCCTGTACTTAAGGAACAATCGGTGCTGGTTGAAGCTTTTTATGACAGCAGCGCCTGGGTTGCAGGGCTTTCGCCCGGGGCGGATGAAGCCTGCGGTGTGGCAACGCTTCTTTATCTGGCCCAATACCTGAAGGATCATCCGCCACTACGCACGGTTATTCTGGCAGCCACCAGCGGCCATGCCCAGGCCTTGGCCGGGATGCGGGAACTGGTGTGGAGCTTTACCACGCGCTCGTTAATTCAGCGCCAAATGAAACGGGAACTGAAAGCGCTGATAAAAAAAACCCGCAAAACGATCAAAGCCCTGGAAAACATCGCCTTTGAAGCATCAAGCGCGGAGGATCCGGCTGAGGAAGCGAATCGGGTGCTGGCTAAACAAGCCCTCGAAGAGCAGGTAAAAACCGAATCCGACATTGTGTCGCGTCATTTGATGCGGTTGCGATTGCAGGAAAAATCCGCTGCCAACCAGACAGAGATTAAAAATTTGGCCGCTGATCGGTCCCTGCTGCGGCGCTTGGTTTGGAAGTCGACATACACCGATTTGTTACCCGATGAGCAGCAGGCCCTTACCCGCCTAATCCCGCAGGCCGTTGCCGAGCAGCGCGCGATTCTAAGTGATGCCGAAACCCAGCAGGACCTGCTGGATAGTGCCCGAGCGTTTCGCGGTCAAACCAAGGTTTACGATCTGGCTGCGTCCGTTTCGCTTCATCTTTCCAGCCATGGCGACGGTTTCGGAGCATTCAACTATGGCTGGCAGTATCCATTCCGTCCCAGGATAAAACGCACCGCGGCCTATTCTCTGCTGGATGAAGTTTTGCGCCTGGGTGCTTTGGATGTTGAGAAATCCCTCGGAATCAAGGGGATGTACAAGGACACCTTGCGACCCAGCCGGCGTTCATGGCAAAGCTACTTTCTGGATCGTCCCCCGTTAGGCGGCGAGGTTGTTGCCCTGGCCGGATATCATGGGTTAACATTTGCTACCGTCAACGATGCCCGTGCTGCCTGGGGCACGCCAACCGACACCTTAGAAAACGTCGACCTTCAATTTGCCCATCGGCAAAGTGCTGTGGTGGTGGGGTTAATTCAACATCTAGCCGATGCCCCCCGGATTTCTGAAGGGGTTTTGCCCCGCAATGGAATCGGAGAAATAAACGGGAAGGCCAAATTTTTACGGCACGGCGAGTTGTTTGCGGATCAGCCGGCACCGGGGACCGTATTGTTGTGCTATCAGGGGCCTGCCAGGTATTATGCGATTGTCGATCACATGGGCAAATTTCACCTGAGGGGACTGGCCGACAAAAAGCACAGTTACCACAAGGTGATTTTCGAAGGCTACAAATTTGATGAGACCAACGGCGCCATCAAATGGACCATCGATAAAAAACAGACCGGCAAAAATTCCTATCGCGTGAAAATGTTCCGGCGCCACATGGAAACCGATTTGATTATGTTTGCCAGCAGCGGGATCACCCTGTTCAATCTCCTGGAGCCACGCACCTTCCGCTACCTGCACAAAGGACAAATCATCGACGGCCGGCGTGAAGCCGATCCGCTGCGCTATTTTTACAGCCGACTCGACACCTGGATATCATATTATCGGAATGCATCCAACATCACGACCATATTTCTGGAAGCCGGCACACCGCTGAAGTTGACCCTCTCCGACAGCGTGCTGCGTAAAAAGATGATTTTGCTCAATGCCAGCGATGAAAACCCTTTGGGTGATGGGTACATGGTCGAAAAATGGCCGATACTGCACCACACCGAATTCAAGGTTGCGCAGGATATGTGGCGGCTGCTGACGCCGCGCATTACCAATTTAGAAAAGCGCGGTATTTTCAACGAGCGCATCCGCAACCTGCAGCAGACGGGACAGAAGTCCCTGGACCTTGCGCGAGCCTCGCTGCAGAATAGGGAGTACGACCAGTATTTCGAAGCCTCAGCACGCTCTTGGGCAATGGCCAGCCGGGTATACGATGACGTGGAAACAACCCAAAAAGATGTCCTCTACGGGGTCCTGTTCTATATTGCGCTGTTTGTCCCGTTTGCCTTCTGCCTGGAGCGTCTGTTGTTTTCCTATTCCAATATTTACAGGCGTATCGTTGCTTTCAGCGGCATTTTGCTGCTGTTGATCCTGATCATCTATAATGTCCATCCCGCTTTCCGGCTAGCCTACAGTCCCCTGGTTGTCATCCTGGCATTTTTTATTATGGGCCTTTCGCTCATTGTAACACTGATCATTTTTTTTCGTTTCGAAGAGGAAATGGCTCTGCTGCAAACCCGGGCGCAACTGGTACAATCAGGTGAAATAGGCCGCTGGAAAGCGTTTGTGGCTGCTTTTCTTTTAGGCGTCAGCAACCTGAGACGCCGCCGCCTGCGTACCGCTTTGACCTGTACCACGCTGATTATTTTAACCTTTACGATTATGAGTTTTACTTCCGCCAAATCCATGCGACGGCATGCCCGCGTTCTATACGACGCCAAGGCACCGTACCAGGGTTTTCTATTAAAAAACGTCAACTGGCGCAGTCTGCCGACGGAAGCCCTAGGCCGTATTGCCAATTCATTTGGCGGCAAGGCCCTTGTCGTGCCCCGCGTGTGGCTGGAAGATGAGGACCGCACGCGTGCGACCCAGATTCCCGTTCATTTCAAAGGCCATATCTTTGAGGCAAAGGGTATGGTGGGGCTATCCGCCGATGAACCACAGGTATCGGGACTCGATCAAATTTTGACGGCCGGTCGCTGGCTGCTGCCCAACGAACGACAAGCCGTGCTGTTGCCCGAAAGAATGGCCAAGCAGCTGAATGTTGATCTTTCGCGGCCGTTAAACCATACCGTCTCTCTGTGGGGGATGCCGTTTAAAGTGGTTGGTGTTTTCTCCGGCAAGAAATTGCAGGCGCGCATCGATATAGACGGAGAACCGCTGACGCCGGTTATCTTTCCGCGCGAAATGTCGTCCGAGTTGACCGAAGTAGAAGAAGAAGCCCTGGAATCCGGTGATGAAGTGCGTGAGTTTCAGAGCCGCTATCAGCATATTGCCGGGGATTTGACCGTTATCGTTCCGTACCAGTTCCTGGTGGCGGCCGGGGGGCATTTAAAGGGAGTCGCCATCCGTCCCCTTTTGCAGGAATCGACCCAAGACACGGCGCGGGATTTGATCGATCGCTTTGGTTTGTCACTGTTCAGCGGAGAACCCGAGGGCACCTTCCTTTACCACGCCAGTGATACCATGAGCTATAGCGGGGTCCCCAATATCATTATTCCGCTGATCATTTCGATTTTCATTGTCTTAAACACCATGATCGGCAGTGTTTACGAGCGCAAACGTGAAATTGGTATCTATACATCGGTGGGACTGGCCCCGTCCCACGTGTCATTTCTTTTCATTGCCGAGGCACTGGCTTTTGCCGTGTTAAGCGTGGTCTTCGGATATCTGATGGCCCAGACGACCGCCAAACTATTTGCCGAGACCTCACTGTGGTCCGGCATCACGGTGAATTATTCATCCATGTCCGGTGTTGCCGCCATGGTTCTGGTTATTGTCGTTGTATTGATTTCGGTCATCTACCCCTCCAAAGTGGCCGGTGAAATTGCGATGCCCGATGTGAACAGAACCTGGAACCTGCCCCCGGCCAAGGGCAATCTGCTTGAATTAACCCTGCCGTTTTTGATGACCTATAAGGAGCACCGCAGCATCGGGGGGTTTTTGTATGAATATTTTGAGGGCCACCAGGACATATCCCATGGCATGTTTTCGACCGCCAATATTGAGTTTAGTTCGGCCTGTGATCCCCCCCCCGGCATGCCCCATGATCCTAACGGTGGTGCCGCAGAAGCGTATGAAAATAGCCAGAACTTTCAGATTGAAACGCGGGTCTGGCTGGCGCCATTTGACTTCGGAATTATGCAGCAGGTGGCGCTGCAATTCAGACCGGCGCAGACTGAGGCCGGATTTTTAGAAATACACATTCGGCTCACTCGTGAGTCCGGTGAAGCCAATGCCTGGCACCGCATCAACAAGGCATTCTTGCATGATATTCGCAAACAACTGTTGATATGGCGCTCCTTTGATGATCAGACGAAATTGGAATATGAGGAGCTATTGATCAGTGCGGAAAAAGAATTGAAGACCCGCTTAATTCCATGAACGACGAATCGAAGCCAAAAATTGACGATACAGCTTCCGGCGGCAAGATCCGATTGCGCGCACTGCTGCTAGGCTCATTTCTTGCCATTGCAATATGCCTGATTACGCCGTTTAACAATGCTTACCGGCAGGGCACTCCCCTGGGCGGGGGACATTTTCCGCTGGCACCGTTTTATTTCCTGATGTGGCTGATGATTGTCACCGCCGTCATCCGAACGATATTCAAGGGCCGCAATCTGCTGACCGGCAAAGAGCTGCTGGTTTCCTGGTCCCTGATGGTATTGTTATCCGGAATCGCCTGGACCGGCCTGGCGCGCACCTTTTTTATCAATTTTACGGCGCCCTATCATTTCGCTTCGGTCGAAAACCGCTGGGAAGAATTACTACAGCCCCTTTTGCCTAAAAGCTGGTATCCGCAAAGTCAGGAAGCTATCGTTCAATTCTATAACGGGTTGACCGGCGGTAGACAGATGGGGTGGCTGGAGGTCTTGCAAAATATCCCCTGGGATGCCTGGCTGGGACCGCTGCTCGGCTGGGCGGGGTTTGTTTTGCTGTGCTATATCGTGCTGGTCAGCATTGTCAGCCTTTTGAGCAAACAGGGACTTTACAATGAGCGGATAAATTTTCCGCTGCTCCAGGTTCCGCTGCTGATGCAGCAGGCCATAGACAATAATCAACTGGGCCGTTTTTTCACCAACCGATTTATGCTGGCCGGTATTCTTGTCCCGGTATGTCTGCACCTGATCAACGGGCTTAATTTTTACAACCCATCGATTCCGTCGATTCCGACCTTGATTCTGGCCGGTAATTATTTTCCCAAACAGGGCCTCTTTTCCGGTTTTTATAAACTTAAAATCTATATCTACCCGGCGTTTATTGGATTTGCCTTTTTAACGTCCAAGCAGGTATCCTTTTCTTTCTGGCTTTTTTATATTGGCGGCGCGCTGTTCATCGGCGTGCTGTACATCTTCGGGTTAAATATACCCGCGGCGGCCCTGGGGGTAACCTTTGGTCCAACCATCGCGCGACCCGAAGAAACTCAAATGATCGGGGCCTACCTGGTGTTTTTTGTGTTCCTGGCCTGGCTGGCCCGGTTCCATTTTCTAGAGGTACTGCAAAAAAGCTTCGGTTTCAAGAAAGATGAAAACGTAGAGCAGGAGTGGATTTCCACTCGCTGGGCCTTCTGGGGGGCCGTCGGCGGCGGATTGGCGATTGTGATCTGGTGCCACTATTTCGGTATCCCTTTTCTGTTTTCTTTTATGGTGGTCGGCGCTTTTTTCATATTTACCCTGGTGGCCACCCGGGTGATTTGTCAGGGCGGTATCGCTTATTTTACCTTAACCGCCGCGCCCCTTGACGGCATCATTGCCTTTTTCGGCACCAAATTTTTTACCGGTGCCGGACTGGTTGTTGCCGGTGTCGTTCAAAAATTGCTGTTTGTTGATTTGCGGGAATCTCTCATGCCGTCGTTGCTGCATACCCGCAAGGTGACGGACAAATCGACGAACAATCGCCGCATATTTTTCTTTATCATGCTGGTATTGATTGCCGGGATAGTTATGTCGTTTCTTGCGATGCTCGCACTGTGCTACAAATTCGGTGTGCGCGAGCTCGAGCTTGACTGGGCCACCCGAACCACTGTGGCGGTTTACGACAATATCAACAGCCTGGTCGAATCTCCGATCGAAACCAGCAAGTGGGTAACCATATTCGCGCTGACCGGCGCCTGCGTGATGCTGGTTTTAGTGATATGTTATCACCGGTTTTACTGGTGGCCGATCCATCCCATCGGGTATTTAACCGCCTACAGCTCTGCCATGCGAATTCTGTGGTTCAGCTTTTTCGTGGGGTGGCTTTGCAACGCACTGTGTATGCGTTACGGCGGGGTGGGGTTGTTCAAAAAACTGCGCAACTTTTTTATTGGACTGATCATCGGAGATTTTCTGATGGCCGGTTCCTGGGCCATATATGGGTTGTTCAGTTATTCAAGCTATCTGGTGCTGCCGAACTAGCGGGCAGAGCGCATAGCGCATGGGGCAGAGAGCATGGGGCGAAGGGCATGGGGCGAAGGGCATGGGGCAAAGGGCATGGGGAGAAAGGCAAAGGGTAACCATAATTTGGAGGAACCTACTCTATGCTCTTTGCGCTCTGCTCTCTGCAAGCTGGAGAAAGCAGAGTAGTCGTTAGATTGCAGAATCAGTCGGTGAAACCTCATTAGACGGAAAAATTGGATGTACGAAGACAAAGAACTGCAAGAATATAGGGATCTTCTGAAGGCTCCGGATCAATTTGAGGAGGGGTTTGACTGGAAGACGGTCGTGGGGGCGATTTTTATCGGATTTCTCATGATGCCCGGCAGTATGTATCTGCAGCTGGTTATCGGAACCGGAATCGGACCGGCAGCCCGCTGGGTGACCATTATTCTGTTTGCCGAGCTAGCCAAGCGCTCGTACAGTCAGCTGAAACAACAGGAAATCTTTCTGCTGTACTATATGGCCGGCGCCGCCCTGGCAACGCCGTTTCAGGGCCTGTTGTGGAGCCAATACCTCGTGCAGTCCGATGCTGCCAGAATGTTGGGTTTGACTGAATTTATTCCCACCTGGGTAGCGCCCGCCCAGGATTCTACCGCCCTGGTGGAGCGAACATTTTTTCATCGGGACTGGTTGGTTCCGATCCTGTTGCTGATTGGAACCCAGATTATTCAACGTATTGATCAGTTCGGGCTGGGATATGTATTTTACCGCATCACTTCCGATGTTGAAAAACTCCCCTTCCCGATGGCTCCGGTGGCGGCCCTGGGGACCATGGCCTTAGCCGAATCGACGGAAGATAAAGCCAAAAGCTGGAAATGGCGCATATTTTCCATCGGCGGTGTAATCGGTCTTGCCTTTGGCGGGATATATGTCCTAGTGCCAACCGTTTCCGGCCTTTTTCTGATGGAGCCGATTCGGTTAATTCCCATTCCGTGGGTGGAGCTGACCGGCCATACCGAAGAAATGCTGCCGGCTGTGGCTACCGGCATTCAGCTTGATCTGGGACTTGTCTTTATCGGAATGGTGCTGCCCTTTTGGGCCGTAATGGGAGGATTGATCGGCCTCATCATCACGATAATCGCCAATCCAATGCTATACAAACACGGAATTCTAAATCGCTGGCATCCGGGGATGTTAACCGTCGACACGGTTTTTGCCAACAATTTCGATTTTTATCTGAGTTTCGGTATCGGTCTGGGTCTTGCAATTGCGATGATCGGTATCTGGCATGTCCTGCGATCCTTCGGCAACAGCAACGCCGGCCAGCGCGGCACCTTGAAGGACCTCTTTCGGCCTCCTCCGGGAAGGGGGGACTTTAATTTCTGGATCGCGGTCGGCATCTATGTTTTTTCAACCCTCAGCTATGTTTTGCTTTGTGTATGGCTGGTACCCAATTTTCCGGTAATGTTTTTTTTGGCCTACGGGTTTATTTACACACCGGTTGTATCCTACATCACAGCCCGCATGGAGGGAATTGCCGGCCAGTTTGTCAGTCTGCCGCTGGTTCGGGAAGCCAGCTTTATTGCCGGGGCCAAGTATTTTGGATACCAGGGTATAGAAATCTGGTATGCGCCAATTCCGATTCATAATTACGGGGAAGCGACGGTAAAGTTTCGCGAAATCGAGTTGACCGGCACCAGCATCCGCGGAATCATTAAATCTGAGATTGTCGTATTCCCGGTGGTGATGGTGGCCAGTCTGCTATTTTCTCAATTTATCTGGCGTCTGGCGCCCATTCCCTCCAGCGCCTACCCGTTTGCCCAGGAATTATGGCACCTTCAGGCCTTGAACTCCCTTCTGATGCAGACCTCTACCCTGGAGGGGAATTCATTGTTCTACCAGGCGCTGGACTGGATTTATGTGCTGGCGGGCATGGGGCTGGGCGTCATTACGTATGCCATTTTGATGCTGCTGGGCCTGCCGATTCTATTGGTTTACGGAATGGTGCGCGGGTTGGGGCAAAGCACCCCCCATGGACTTATCCTGGAGGTTGTCGGGGCCTTACTGGGCCGTTTCTTTTTCATGAAACGCTATGGTGCCATGTGGCGGCAGTATGCCCCGGTATTGCTGGCCGGTTTTTCGTGCGGCATGGGACTGACCGGCATGTTTGCCATGGGCATTACCCTGATTCTCAAGTCTTTGGGACGGCTGGCGTACTAGTGGGGGTTCAGGGTTCAGGGTTCCAGGGTTCCAGGTTCAGCGCCGCCGCTGACTTGAAAAGCAGCCAGTCAAATCGAAGCAGAAACTGTAAAAAAGCGAATATCGAATAATGAATATCGAATGTCGAAGTAAGGTATTCTGTCTATTTTATAAAAAAAGACTGAGCGAAGCGAAACCACCCTTCGACATTCGATATTCGACATTCTGCGGTTCTGCGGTTCGCTTTTAATAAAGTTTCATACAAGTTTAGGGCTTAGAGGTTCAGGGCTTAAGCCGCTGGACAATGCTTCGCATAATGAATATTGAATAGTGAATATTTGTGGTCCGGCGGATTAAATAGACGGAGCTCCTTAAATATTCAATTTTCAGTCTTCAATCTTCAATTTTTAAAATTAGGAGGTTCGCATGAAAAAGCAATTATTCATATTTACAGCTCTGGTTTTTCTATGGATCACCGGTCCCTGTTTTGCCGGCGATGCTCCTCATCAGGTTGCGGTTTTCAAATTAAACAGTAATATCGCAGATGTTAAGGACTTTGTCATCATGGAAACCGCTCTGCCGATCCGGTACCTGGAAAACATTGAAGAGGTGGAGATAAAGCCGATTGAAGGTCTAAAAAGTGGTCTGATTGCGTATGCCACCTGTTCGGCACCGGGTCATATCGTCAGGATTAAGCTCAAATATAAGGATTCGAGCAAAAAGTTTTATGAGAACCTCCTGAAACGAATAAAAAATGAATACGGCGATCCCGGCGAGTATCGAGGGGATCCGTTTCATATTCTCGTCAGCTGGAAATGGTCCCTGGTCGACAAGGACGGCAACCGAGTCAGCATGACCCTGCAGCACAACTCCATGGACACCGAGGAAAAAATGGGCAATGCCATCAAATTGACGATGAACAGTTTGATCGAAGAAGATCAACAATGTTATAAAATAAAGGCGCTCGATCAACGGCAAAAGCTCCGTCAGCGGGAATGGAAACTCATGGCGCCCGGGTTGACCGGCTGGAGTCTTTATGTGCCGCGATAGGATTTGGCTAATTAGTTGAATCGTTAAATGGTTGATTCGTTGAAGGCTCAATTGGGATGAATGCGGGGACAATTGAATGGAAATACCGAATCGACTTTGGGTCAAGCGGTACGGCAAACTATTTAACGAGTCAACCATTCACAGAACCATCTGAAGTCAGAAGTTAACGAATTGACCAACAAGTGGAAACAAGTCGCCTGGAATGGAATCCGGTTTAAAGCCCCTGCCGAATGGGAGGTGAGCAAGATCGACTCCCGCCATCTAATACTTGAGAGGGAGGCGGAGCCGGTAATGGAGGTGAAATGGGGCTCCGTGAAAGGGGCTTTCTCCCACAAAGCCCACCTGAAACGACTCGTCGCTTCGCAATCCAGAAAACTTAAAGGCCGTATTGCTGAATGGTTTTTGCCGCCACCCTGGGAAAAGGCCCTGGCGGGCTTTGAGGCCAGTGGATTTTTGTGGCAGGCAGATAATGTAAGCGGTCGCGGAGCTATTCTGTTTTGTCAAGCCTGCCGCAATGCGACCCTGATTCAATTCTTTGAAGAGAGTTCGGTCAAATACGAGAGGGTATTGTTAACTGTACTCAAATCTTTTCAAGACCACTTTCGAGACGGCCGGATCCTCTGGTCAATATTTGACATAAAGGTTAGACTGCCTGAAGGGCTCAGGCTGGTGCGGCACCGGTTTGAAGTCGGCAAATATGAACTCGTATTTAATGATGGCCTGCAAAACATCCATCTTCAGCGTTGGGCACCGGCAGCGGCAATATTAGGCGGACGAGATCTGCGCTGGTTTAGCGGAACAATCCCTGAATTTGCCGCGGGGCAACCGCCTTTATTGGTCGTTGATGACTCGAATGCGGTTGAATGGAGCATCTCTCCGGCCGGCAAATGGGGTCGGATGATATGCAGTTTGAAAGTGAAACCATCGTATTTCTGGTTTCGCCTTTGGCATTTGGAAGACAAAAACCGTATTTTGAGTGTCCGGGCCGAAAGCAAACACCCACTCGATTTTCAACTGTTGAAACGAATTAGTACAGGCTATGATAGTCTTTAAGAAAAAAACCAGTCAAAATCATATGTCCCGCGCTGCTGCGCTTAGCTGCCGGCCGGCGAAAAGCCTTCATATAACCGAATCACGATTGGAAACCGGAGAGGTATTGCTGGAATATCCGCTCACCGTGCGGCCGTGGCTCGCTGCGGTGGCCAAACGCCTGGGGAAATCGCGTGACGTTGTTCAAATCAAAAAACTTCAATTGGATGCAATGGGAACCGCTGTCTGGGACCTGGTGGATGGTCATCGATCAGTGGGCCGGATTGTTCAAATATTCGCCGAAACCCATCGGCTGGAAAACAAAGAGGCCGAAGTTTCCGTGACCAGTTTCATTCGGGAACTGGGGCAACGCGGTCTCCTCGGCCTGCAATGAAATGGGTATATCAATAAATAACAAACAAGATTCTGATCCTCTCAATTGGGAGGCGGACTATATATTGAGTTATCGGATATCACGCATCAAAGATCTACTGCCAGGGCTGACCATACCGGATACACTCTTCGACAAATAATATCGATATGGCGGCTAGAATGATTTGAGTGCATCATCCATGGTGGCGACAATCGGCAGGAAGGAGTCAAATCCGGCGATTTCAAAAACTTCCTTGACATAATCCTGCATGGCACAGAGCATGATCCGACCATCTTCGCGCTTAATGGCTTTAGTGGCTTTTAATATGACGCGTAAACCGGCACTTGAGATGTAGTCCAGATCTTTAAAATCGACAACCATGTGTTTCGAACCGTCGGTAATCGCCTGAAATATCTTTTGCTCGAATCCCTGTGACGTATTTGAATCCAGACGACCATTGAGTCTAAAGATGTTGATGTCGCTTTGTTTTTCCTCAATAATTTCCATTTACCATCCTCCCAGTTGGTGTGTAATTCCAGTCATCATACAATGTAATTTCTAATTTGGTTAAACTTTGATTCGCTTTGAAGATTATTAAGACGCTTCATTTGAGAGCGTTTTTTTTAACGTCAGGATATTTTTGTCGTCACATCTTTGATAGCATATCTCATCCATCAGTTTTCGCATGATGTGAATACCCAATCCGCCGATTTTACAATTCTCAACCGAACAGGCGACATCCGGTGTTTCGAAGTCGATTGGATTAAAAGGTATGCCGTCATCTTCTATACACAGGCAGAGTTCTTCATTTTGCGGCGTGATGGTGACCTTGATGATATGCTCCTCTTCGTCTTTAAACCCATAGGAGATAATGTTGGTGAACAATTCGTCTAAGGCCAGGTTGATCTCAAATATTAATTTTTTGGACAGCCCAATTTTTTGGCCAACATCTTCCAGGTTCTCACATAAATTATCTAATTCGGACAGGCTGCTTTTGAGTTCAAATGAAAACTCTTTTTTCGCCATAAAACGACCACCTTTCGAGGATTCTGGATATGCAACCCGAGTCGTATTGTACCAATACCCCTCACTGTGATTCTGCCCCGTTGTTTTGACTCATACCTAGCCCGGATCCGTCTGAGAATTGAAGATTGAAGATTGCAAATTGAATATTCAATCTTCAATCGAAAATTTTCAATCTTTTCAGGTTAAATAAGCGTTACACCTATCCGCCCCATGCATTCACCGCATTGGTCCCCTTGATCAGTCAGAAACCGTTTTTCCCAGATGTCTATGCTTTGAGCTACGGCTTTGCATATCTTCATCATCAATTCCGGAAACTGCCCCATGGTTTTAGCGAACTTTTCCCGATTCAATACAAGGCAGGTTGTATCCGCAACTGATTTAAGTGAAAATAACCGGCTGGTTTCGCCCAGTAATGTCAACCCCCCCAGAAACTCTCCGGTCTCACAGTCACGAACATTCGCTGTTTCTCCGTTGTCATTTCGCTCCAGCCGGGCTTTGCCTTCGATAATATAAAACGCCTGGCCGTCATCTTCGTTCTGGCGAAAAATGTGCTCCCCTTGTTTGTATTTTTCTCTCGTACAAAGATAAGCGAAAATCTTAAGGGTTTCAAGGGGAAGTCCCGAGAAAAAATAGATTTGCCTCAATATTTCCAGGTTTTCTTGAAACTCACTGGATGGTGTTGATTTATTTGATTCCGACAAGCTCATACAACATTCCTTTCCGGGCCATCAGTTCGTCATAGGTGCCCATTTCAAGAATTTTGCCGGCTTTCATAACCGCCACTTTGTCATAGTTTTTGATGGTATCCAGCCGGTGAACAACGGAAACCACCGTGCTTTTTTTCTTCCAGCGGGTTTCCAGCAGATTTTGGATACGCGTCTGGGCTTTATTGTCAAGCGCCGAAGTCGCTTCGTCCATTATCAAAATCCTGGGAGCCTTGAGAAATATGCGGGCGATCGCCAGTTTTTGTTGCTGCCCGCCGGACAGTTTGTCACCTTTGGAACCGACCTGATAGTGCATACCGATTTCAATGATGGCTTCCAGGAGATCTTCCTCAATTAACAGCTGGATGATGCTCTGGTTGATAATTTCCTGGGCCTGGGGATTGGATGTCTTGGTTTTGCCGAAAAATATATTGTTTAAGATGGTCTGGGAATATATGTATTCCGACATTTGATAAAGGGTAAAGGCCCCGGGATCGTCTTCGGCAATTTTTTCGCGGAACAGGGCCCGACCTTCAAGGATCAACATTTCCAATATCTCCGGCAACGCTGCCATCTTATGGATGCCCGGGGTAAACCGCAGGGCCAATTCCAGGAGTTTATGGCGATCTTCAGCATCCAGTTCATGCAGCCTTTTTTTTCTTAAATGCTCTTCCAGGACCTTAAACTCTTCCAATTCATCGGCGTTGATGGGGCTTTGTTTGAAAAATACGGCATCCGGCGGCAGATTTCCCAAAATATCCACTGTTTGCCGGCAGAGATTGGTACCCAGGCTAAGCAGCGGCCGGGTTAAATCAGCCGTGTCCAAAAAGTTTAAAAAATATTCGCTTTTCGCCAGATTCTGGTTGGTAAATTTACTCTTATTGGGAGCGCCGAAGGTTAAGTTTTCCGAGACACTGGAGTGGTAAAGATATTTGTTTTCATCAAAAAATTCCACGTAATCCGCCAGTTCTGCGCCGTAATCCTGCTGGAAGTTCTTGCGGATGCGGACAATCACATCTACCAGCTCTGCATGTTTGTCGTGGGTTAAAATTGCATTAAGCCCAAAACGCAATACGTCTACGAAAATACCGGTTTGATGGAGGACGGCAATGGTGTCATCCAGGGTGGGCATCTTTTCGTTGGCCTCTGCCTGGCCATTGTCGCCGGTTTTTGCCCGACAGGAATAGAGAATGTTTTCCTCAATCGTGCCGTCAAATATGAAGGGATTCTGGGCCACAAAACCGATGTTGTTGATCATGTCTTTTTTGGTGAGCCCGGAAACTTCTTTGTCTCCGATCATGACGCTGCCGCTGGTGTATTTATACAGCTGACCGATACACAATGCCAATGTGCTTTTACCGCTGCCTGAAAACCCCACCAGGGCCATATGTTCGCCCTGCTTGAGAGACAGGTTAATGCCGTCTAACAGACGAATACCGCTATCGGTGACAAAAGACAGATCCTTGACTTCAACGCTGCCTTCCAGTTCCAGGGCGTCACGGTCGCGGGGTTCGATCTCATGCTCGGCCGCCACGTCAAAAAATTCCATGGTGCGCCGGTAGTTGACCTGGCCGTCCTGGTAGACTTGATAAAATTCGATGAGATCTTTCCAGGGTTCGAATAAGCGTTCTTGAGCCGACAGAAATGCAACCAGGGCTCCCAGTTCCAGCTGGCCCTTGATGGTCAAATAACCACCTAAAAGAAATACCAGAAAAGGGCCCAGACTCGTGAAGAAACCGTTGGCGGTTTTGACGGCGAATCGATACAGACTCCAGACGATCCTGATTTTTAAAAGGCGGTCCACCAGCTTGTTGTATTTACGGCCTTCGATCCGATAGGCGCCGTTGCCGTGGATCTCGTGAATTCCGGAAATAGATTCTGCAATCCGGGCCGAAAATGTTCGGGCAGCGTCCACCCGCTTTTTATTGGCCCGATTGGCGCCTCTTTGAAGCAGCGGTACCAGAAAAATGATAATCGGGTAAATGCTCAAAGATACGGCCGCTAAAAGCGGATTCAGCAAGAACAGATAGGCGGCTAGCCCCAGCAGCATCAACAAGTTGGTGACAGGAGCAGCCACCGCCATGCCCACAAAATTACCGGGCAAGGTTAACTCCGTAGTGAGGGCATTGACCACGGTTCCGGGTTGGGTTTTTCTGAAAAAATTTAGCGGCAGGGTCAAGATATGCTGGTAGAGGTCCTTACGCATCCGGGCGGTGGTACGCTGGGTGATAAGGGTCTGAATAATATTGGTCAGGTATTTTAAGACACTGGAGAAGACCACCGCCGCCAGATATAGGCCGCAGTACAAAAGCAGCAGATCGATGTTTCTCAGCTTAATGGCTTCGTTGACAACGCGCCTTTGGGCCTCAAGCGGTACAATTCTGGCAAAAATCATCACGGCGATGATCAACATAAGCAGCAGTTGGAGTTTAAGGTTGCCGGCGAATATCCAGGAGAACAGCGAACGCTTGACAATGGGGGGCTCAGCTTTTGCCATAGCTAGTTCCTTCACCTTATTTGGAAGTTGCTGTAAAGTATCAGAGGAAGACTAAAGAATTCGGTCGTTCTATTATTTCGTAATTATTACTATTAATGTATGCCCCTGACAAGAATAATTTTGTGAGTCCTAATTTAACCACTGATTAAGCATTTGCAACTTTGACTCGCCTGAGTGTTCGGCCGAGGGACTCATTGCCGGCCCAAACGGTTTAGGTTCATTTCTTTTGCGTTTCGGTAACGTGCTGTGCTAATTAATTCGTCATGTAAAATAGGCTATTCAGGTTTGAGATCTTTTTTATGAATACTGAAGATTGTTGTTAAATCGAATTCCTGACGGATTAATTTATTAGTGCTGCGCATTTTTTATGATTTTTTTCTTTATCAACCTATTCAACTTCACACCCGAGACCTGTAGCCTTAAATTTCTATCGTTATACTGCTGGGAGGTTAATGATGCGATTCCGCTGGAAGTTGATGATTTTGCTCTTATTGATAGCGATCGTGCCGATAACGGCCATGCGGATGTTGGGAACGCGAGGCGTGAGGATGCTGGGAGACGAACTGGTCGCTCGATCCAGGAAAAATCTTAATGTCACTACCAAAAACCGGCTGAAGTTTGTGGTTGATTCATATTCGCAGATGCTATCCCAGAAAAGGGAAACGCTTGAGATTGCGCTGGTGTACCAGGCGGCAGAGATCGAACGTTTATTGGCCCAAAACATGACCGAACCGGCTTCCGCTTATTTTGCCGAAGACATTGATTCCGGACGCGACCTGCCGCCGGACCTTGACAGCGCATCGGATTATTTCCGTGTCATTTCCGAGCATGAAATGGAATTGTTTAAAATCACCTATTCGGCCCAGGTATTCAATTTCGCACCCGGTGTCAAGGCCTCGGCGGTCAAAGACGATATTGATCGCTTATCGCATCTAACCCCGGTATATCTGGGTTTGTCGCAATATCTCAAAGATCTGGTGATCTGGCAATATACCGCCCTGGAGAACGGACTCTACACTGCCTATCCCGGTCATGGCGGTTTTGCGGAGAATTATGATCCAAGAAAACAGATCTGGTATTCTGCAGCTGCTGATCCTAATTCGGACTGGACCGACCAGTTCGTTGATGCGCTGACGGGTCGACGGGTCATTTCGGTCTCTCGTCCCGTAATGGGACCCGCCGGGCAGGTCAGGGGCGTCACCGCAATAATTATTTCCATCCGTAATTTGCTGGGGCGCAGGCTGCTTTCACAACATATTCCCAACCAAACCCGGGCCTTTGTCGCATATCCGGCCACCCAACCCGGAACGGATGATATGGGCATTCGTGTGATTGCGCGTGAAAGTACCACCGATATCAAGCAGCGCAGCTGGCATACTCCGTTTAAAGCAGACTGGCTGGTTGCTGATGACGATAGCCAATACCAGGCAATGTTGCATGATTTTGAAAACGGCCGCGGCAATATTCGCCGAATTCATTACAAGAACTGTGATTGCCTATGGGTATACGGGCCGATCCATCAAAACAGCTTTTTGATGCTTATTACCCCATACACCGAAATTCTTGAACCGGCGCTTCAGGCCGAAGCATATATTCAATCCCAAATTCAAAAACTGATTGCTTTCACCAATTATGCGATTGGCGGGATTCTCGTGGTGATCATTGCGCTGGCCCTGGTATTTTCACGATCCGTCACCAGACCGCTGCAGATACTGGCTGACGGTGCCAAGAGACTTGCCAACGGGCAGCTTGAAACCACAGTAAAGATCCGTTCGCGGGATGAGTTCGGGGATATGGCACAGGTGTTTAACAGTGTCGGACCCCGGCTGGAAGAAAACTACCAGCTGCGAAAATCACTGGATTTGGCCATGGAGGTTCAGCAGAATCTTCTACCCAAATTTGATCCCCAAATCGATGGATTGGAAATAGCGGGAAAAAGCGATTATTGCGAGGAAACCGGTGGCGATTACTATGATTATCTTGCAATCGGACACGATCGGGTCCGGGTTGTAGTCGGCGATGTATCCGGACACGGGATTTCATCGGCCCTGTTGATGACAACGGCCCGCGCGTTGTTGCGGCAACGCACGTCACAGCCCGGCAGCATCCGAGAGATTGTGGCCGATGTCAATCGGCAGTTGACGGAAGACACCGAGGACTCCGGCCAATTTATGACCCTTTTTTACGGTGAAATTAATCTAACTGAAAAAATGCTGCACTGGGTTCGCGCCGGACATGATGCCGCCCTTTTTTATGACATTCAATCGGATTCTTTTGAAGAGCTTGTCGGAGGCGGTTTGCCCCTGGGGGTCACCGAGAACACCGCCTATGATCAGCTGCAGCGCGACCTCCGGCCGGGGCAGATTATCGTTATCGGCACAGACGGCATCTGGGAAACTCATAATGTCCAGGGCGCGATGTTCGGTAAAAAAAATCTGCAAAATATCATCAGGGCCCATGCGGATCGGACTCCCCGGGATATTGTTGACGCGGTAACTGCCGCGTTGGATGATTTCCGTTACCCCCTTAAGACCAGAGCTGATGATATTACGCTGGTCGTCGTCAAGATTAAAGCCCTTGGCGCATGATCTGTCATCGCTCATTTTGCTTTGACAAAACTCGCAACAAAAGACTATATTCGTGCCTTGCAGGTTATGCTAGATTTTTGATTACAAACCGGCAGATTAAGATGAATTTGGATGCACAGATCTAATAATGGAATAATAATGGAATTTAGGGACTCAGGGATTTTATAATTTTATCAAACTTAAACTATTGATATTCTCTCTCAATTCCTGAATTTAATAATTTGCCGCGTATTGGACAGGTCTGAAACGAATGAAATTTTTTCTATGCGTCGTCGGGATGGTTATGATTATCGAAGGATTGCCTTATTTTTCCTTTCCGGAAAAAATGAAATTCTGGATCCAAAAAATTGCTGAAATCCCTGATGGTTCTTTGCGAAGGTTCGGACTTGTACTGATGGTAATCGGATTGGTATTGGTCTATTTCGGCCGGAACTGAAGGGTTCAGGTTTCGGGTGTCAGGAAACAGAAGACAGACGACAGAGGTCAGAAAACAGAGTTACACAATTATTGGTTATGTACAGTTTAAACGACTATCACTACGATCTGCCGCCGGAGCTGATTGCACAGCAGCCGATGGAGCAGCGGGACCGCTCGAGGCTTTTGTGTCTTGATCGGCAAGCCGGCAGGTTGACACATACTATTTTCAGCAACATCGGCCTCAATCTCAACGCCGGTGATGTTCTGGTCGTCAACAACACCGCGGTGATTCCCGGACGTCTGGCAGGCAAAAAAGATACCGGCGGCAAGGTTGAGGTGCTTATCTCTGATTTTGTCGGCGGTCAAAAATCCAATGAGGAAAACGGCAACTTTGTCAGCCGTTGTCTGGTAAAGGCTTCAAAACGTTCCGTACCCGGCACCTGGTTTCATTTTGCTGACGGTTTGAAAGCCGAGGTGCTCGCGGCCAGCAACGGAGACTATCACCTTAAATTTTATAGCGATGGTGATTTTGAAACTTTGCTGTACCGGATTGGACAAGTTCCCCTTCCGCCTTATATTAAGAGAAATTCCGGAGGGATGTCCGATTGTGACGACCAATCGTCTTATCAAACGGTATATGCCAGCCGTAAGGGGGCTATTGCTGCTCCCACCGCGGGATTGCATTTTACCCAAAACCTGTTGAATGATCTGCGAGCCGCCGGAGTTCATATTGTCGAGCTTACGCTGCATGTGGGTTATGGTACATTTTTGCCGGTCAGGGTCACTGATATCCGGCGACATCAAATGCATGCGGAACCGTTTACCATCTCTGCCAAGGCCGCCGAGACGATAAATACAGCCCGCAGGGACGGAAAACGTGTGGTTACTGTCGGCACCACCTGTGTCAGAACCCTTGAATACGCTTCCAATTCAAACGGAGAGGTTCAGGCCGGCAGTGGCAGTTGTGACCTGTTTATTTATCCCGGATATCGGTTTAAAACCGTTGATGCCATGATTACCAATTTTCACCTGCCCCAATCAACCCTCCTGATGCTGGTATCCGCTTTTGCGGACCGGCATAATGTGCTGAATGCATATCAGGAGGCGATCAGGCAACGTTACAGGTTCTATAGTTACGGGGATGCGATGTACATTTATTAAATACCGGATGCCGGATACTGGATATCGGCTTTAGGTGAGCGGCAGTTTTGGGAACAGCGGTCAGATGACAGAAGGCAGAATTCAGAATCCTGCATACAAGCAGCCAGTATCCAGAAACAGCAGGGTCAGTTACAAGTAACCAGTGACCTGAGACCAGAGACAAGCAACCAGAGGCAAGTTACCGGCAACAAGAAATCAGGAACCAAAAACCGATAGCCAGAACCATGTTTTCTTTTGACGTCGTAGCAAAATCAACCGAATCCCGTGCCAGGGCAGGGATGATCGAAACATCCCGCGGTGTTGTTGAAACCCCGATATTTATGCCGGTGGGCACACTGGGCTCCGTCAAGTCAATATCCCCTGAAGAGCTGGTTGAAGCCGGTGCCCAGATTATCCTCGGCAATACGTACCATTTATATCTAAGGCCCGGCTGCGATATTATCAGCCGGTTTGCAGGGCTGCATCGCTTTATGAACTGGAGTAAACCCATACTGACGGATAGTGGCGGATTCCAGGTATTCTCCCTGGCGAAACTGGCTAAGATATCAGATGAAGGCGTTACATTTCAGTCTCACATTGACGGATCTAAACACCTTTTGAGTCCGGAAAAAGTGATGGACATTCAAACCTGTCTGGCTACCGATATTATGATGTGTCTGGATCAATGTATTCAATATCCGGCCACCAGAGAACAATGCCGCGCGGCGCTAAAAATCACCACCCAATGGGCCCAGCGGTGCAAAAATGCCTGGCAGAATTCCCAAAATGGTCACAACGCGCTGTTCGGCATTGTCCAGGGCGGAATGTTTACCGATTTACGTCGCCAGTCGGCTGAAGAATTAATGGATATCGATTTCAGTGGTTATGCGATTGGTGGGTTGAGCGTCGGTGAGCCCATTGATATTATGATAGAAATGGCTGCTTTGACACTCCCGCTGTTGCCTCAAATCAGGCCCAGGTATATTATGGGGGTCGGCACCCCTGAAAATTTAATTGAACTCGTCGCGCTGGGGGCCGATATGTTCGACTGTGTTTTGCCGACCCGCAACGCCAGAAACGGACAGCTGTTCACACAGCGTGGTACCATCAATATCAGCAATTCCCGCTATAAGGACGAGACCGATCCACTGGAATCTGAATGCCGATGTTATACCTGTCGCAATTATTCCAGGGCTTATTTGCGCCATCTCTATCTGGCCAGGGAACTGCTGGCATATCGATTAAACACGATTCATAATATTCATTACTATTTAAATTTCATCAAGCATATGCGGGCGGCCATAATGGCCGATGAATTCGAATCCTTTCGACAGGATTTTTATAGAAAAAGGAGAAAATATCATGAAAGCAAAAGTTGAAGCAGCCTTACAAAAAGTCAGACCCATGCTACAGGCAGACGGGGGCGACGTGGAGCTTGTCGATGTGCAGGACGGCATTGTGACAGTGCGTTTGCAGGGAGCCTGCGGCGGATGCCCCATGTCCCAGATGACCCTCAAAAATGGAATTGAGAGAATCTTGAAGCAGGAAGTTCCCGAGGTTGTATCGGTCGAATCTGCTCCCTAAAGTGGGCAAAGCGCATCGGGTTAGGCGCATCGCGCACAGAGCAGAACACAGACCAGAGTTTAATCGGATTAACCTGACCAAAATTTAACTAAGTTGGTAGCGCATACCTATATTCTTTTGATGCTGATCAGATGGATTGAACATACAAAGGAGGTGCCATGAAGGTCTTGAAAATTGACCATCTTGGAGTTGCCGTAAATAGTATTGATCAAGGAAAGAATTTTTGGACGGATGTGTTGGGCCTGGAATTCGAAGGCTCTGAGACTGTGGCCGAACAAAAAGTGACCACTGCGTTTTTCCCGGTTGGTGAAAGTGAGGTGGAATTGCTGGAATCTACGGCACCGGATGGACCGATTGCAAAGTATCTGGCGAAAAAGGGCGAGGGGATTCAACATGTCGCATTCAGGGTCGAGAACGTTGAGGACGCTTTGCAGGAATTGAAGAAAAAGGGGATCCGATTAATTGATGAGAAACCCAGAATCGGTGCCGGTGGTGCGAAAATAGCATTTCTACATCCTAAATCGACCAATGGCGTGCTGGTGGAGCTCTGTGAAAGAGGTTAATGGAAGTGGCAAGTCGGAATGCGGAAGTGGGAATTTGAAAAGCACAAGCTGGAATGCAGAATGGATATGAGTTGCGCGTTACGGGTTGCCAGTCGAGTATCCAGCATCTGTCAAAAAAAACGCGAACGAGAAAAAGTATAACCAATTTTCTGAACTATTATTCGATCAAAGGAGTTTATCATTATGTCAGAGCATCCTGAGATTCAAAAATGGATCGATCTAGCAACCAAAGAGTTGAGAGGAAAACCGTTGGATTCATTGAACTGGCAGACCCCGGAAGGGATTCCAGTCAAACCCATGTATTCGGCCGAAGACCTGGCCGGGATGGAGCATGTGAACACGATACCCGGATTTGCGCCCTACGTACGGGGACCCAAGGCCACCATGTATGCCGGCCGGCCCTGGACCATCCGCCAGTATGCCGGCTTTTCGACTGCCAAAGAATCCAACGCCTTTTATCGAAGGTGTCTGGCGGCCGGCCAGAAGGGTTTGTCGGTCGCCTTTGACCTGGCCACCCACCGGGGGTATGATTCCGATCATCCCAGGGTCGTCGGAGATATCGGCAAGGCCGGGGTTGCGGTGGATTCCGTCGAGGATATGAAAATTCTTTTTGATCAGATCCCTCTGGATCAGATGACAGTTTCCATGACCATGAACGGGGCTGTCTTGCCGATTCTGGCGGGCTATATCGTGGCTGCCGAGGAGCAGGGGGTCAGTCAGGAAAAATTGAGCGGAACCATCCAGAATGACATTTTAAAGGAATTTTTGACCCGCAATACTTACATATACCCGCCCAAGCCCTCCATGCGCATTGTTTCGGACATTATTGGCTACTGCTCGAAAAATATGCCCAAATATAACACGATCAGCATCAGCGGCTATCATATGATGGAAGCCGGAGCCGATTCCGTACTGCAAACCGCCTTTACCATGGCTGACGGGCTGGAATATGTGCGGGCCGCGCTGGATGCCGGTCTGGATATCGATGCGTTTGCACCACGGCTTTCTTTCTTTTTCGGGATTGGGATGAACTTTTTTATGGACATTGCCATGCTAAGAGCCGCACGATTCCTGTGGCACAAGCTCATCAGCCAGTTCAACCCGCAAAACCCGCGCTCAACCAGGTTGCGCACCCATTGTCAGACTTCCGGCTGGAGCCTGACGGCTCAGGACCCTTACAATAATATTATTCGAACCACGCTGGAGTGTCTGACGTCCGCTCTGGGCGGCACCCAGTCATTGCACACCAATTCCTTTGACGAGGCCGTGGGTTTGCCAACAGATTCATCCGCCCGGATTGCCCGAAATACCCAGCTGATCGTTCAGGAAGAATCAGAGATTTGCAAGGTCGTCGATCCGCTGGCAGGCTCTTATTATCTTGAGTCGCTGACGGATGGGATTATTCGCGAAGCCACCAGAATTATTGATGAAGTGGAAGAAATGGGCGGCATGGCCAAAGCCATTGAAAGCGGCATGCCCAAGCTGCGCATCGAGGAATCGGCTGCCCGCCGACAGGCACGGATCGACCAGGGCAAAGATGTCATCGTGGGAGTCAACAAGTACCAAATCGAGGAAGATGTCGATCTGGAAATACTTGAGGTCCCGGCCAGTGTACGCGATGAACAGATTGCCAGACTCAAAGAGATGAAGGAAAATCGCGATAATGAGGCGGTCCAAAAGGCATTGGGTGACCTGGCACGGGCGGCGGCCTCCGATGGCAATCTGCTGGAATTAAGTATCGCCGCTGTCAGACTGAGAGCGACGGTTGGCGAAATATCTGATTCTCTTGAAAAGGAATTCGGACGCTATGTTGCCACCACACAGTGTATCTCCGGCGTTTATGCAGCCGAGTACGGCGCCGATGAAGTCATAGAGTCCCTGCTCAAACGTACCGAACAGTTCCAGGAGAAAGAGGGCCGGCGACCGAGAATACTGGTAACCAAGATGGGACAGGACGGCCATGATCGCGGAATCAAGGTCATTGCCACCGGATTTGCGGATCTTGGATTTGACGTGGATATCAGTCCTCTGTTTCAGACACCCGAAGAAGTTGCCAGAATGGCGGTGGAAAATGATGTGCATGTGGTGGGGGTTTCCAGTCAGGTAGCCGCCCACAAAACATTGGTGCCCAAACTGGTCAAGGCTTTGAAAACCGAAGACGGCGAAGATATTCTGGTGGTCGTCGGTGGGATTATTCCGCCGGCTGACTACAATTTTCTCTATGATGCGGGAGCCGCCGGTGTATTTGGCCCCGGGACACCGGTCACTGAATCGGCCAATCAGGTGTTGAATGCATTGGAGAAGGCTTAGCCGCCGGGGAAATGGAGGTGTCAGGTTTCAGGTGTCAGTGATATGCTGGAGTCAGATTTCAAGTTAGGCGGCTGTGACAGTCAAAGATTTTATGGATGTAGAGGATCTTTCGGTCTACCAAGAATTTTGCCGATCGCACATCACCGAAAAAACCAGAAATTGAAACCAATAACCAACACCTGACACCTGAAACCATAGACCTTAGAGCAGATAACTAAAATAAAGAGAGAGTTGCCGTCCAGAATATGAATACCATGGATCTCCAGGTCCACAACCGACTCAATCAAAACTGCGAGGCAAAAAAGCACCTTGCCAAACCGACCGCTGGAATTGAACAAGGATCGCTGCCCCTGCCATTGCTGCTGAAAAGCTGCTTTTTTTTCTTGACAATTAACGACGTGTGTAGGAAGTTCTGAGTTTAATTTTTCTATCATCAGGACTCTTTAGCATTGAGCAAACCCCGTTCCGCATATAGCGCATGGCAGAGGGATAATCTAAGCATAAAAATATTTTAAAAAATAGGTTCCTGAATTTTAGCGCAACAACCATCGTCCCAAGTCAATTGCGGTAACTTGACCTCGAACTTCTCTAACGGTTTGTTGCGTGCAAAATTCAGGTAATAAGAAAGGAATTGGATAATGGGAATCGTGGAAGACAAAATCCGTGATCTGAAAGCCCGGGAAGCAAAGCTGCTTGAAATGGGTGGCGAGAAAGCCGTTGCCGCCCAACGTGAAAAAGGAAAACTGACTGCCCGTGAGCGTCTGGATCTGTTGTTTGATAAAGGGACATTCCGCGAAATCGACATGTTCGTCAATCACCGCTGTGTTAATTTCGAAATGGAAAAAGTGGACATCCCGGCTGACGGTGTCATCACCGGCCATGGCCTGGTGGATGGACGGCCGGTATTTGCCTTCTCGCAGGATTTTACTGCCAGAGCCGGCAGCCTTGGCGAGATGCATGCCAAAAAGATTTGCAAGGTAATGGACCTGGCGATGAAGGCCGGCGTGCCGTTTGTGGGCATCAACGATTCCGGCGGCGCCAGGATTCAGGAAGGTGTGGATGCGCTCTCCGGGTACGGTCAGATATTTTTCCGCAACTCGGCTGCTTCCGGTGTAATCCCGCAGATTTCAGCCATCATGGGGCCCACCGCCGGCGGCGCGGTGTACTCTCCGGCGATGACCGATTGGATATTTATGGTCAAGAAGAGCAGTTATATGTTCATCACCGGGCCTGAAGTCATTAAATCCGTTACCGGTGAGGATATTTCGTTTGAAGATCTGGGCGGCGCGAAAACTCACAACCAAAAAAGTGGTGTGGCCCATTTTGCCTGCGAAAGCGATGAAGACGCCATCATTCAGATTAAAAACCTGCTGGCCTATCTGCCTTCCAATAATATGGAAGACCCGCCCCATGTCGATACCGGTGACGATCCGAACCGCACGGATACGGCCCTGGATTCGATTATACCTGACAGCCCCAATAAAATTTACGACATGAAAGAGGTCATTCAGTCCATCGTTGACAACGGTGATTTTTTTGAGCCACATCAATATTACGCCCAGAACATGATCATTGGGTTTGCCAGGTTAAAGGGCCGGGCCATCGGTATAATTGCCAATCAACCCAAACAACTGGCCGGTTGTCTCGACATCAATGCTTCGGACAAAGCCACCCGGTTTATTCGCTTTTGTGATGCGTTTAATATTCCGCTTTTAACGATTGCCGATGTTCCCGGCTATCTACCCGGCAGCCAGCAGGAATGGGGCGGAATTATCCGTCACGGAGCCAAACTCTTATGGTGTTATTCTGAAGCCACCGTTCCCAAACTGCTGCTGGTCACGCGCAAAGATTATGGTGGCTCTTACCTGGCGATGTGCTCCAAAGACCTGGGAGCGGATATGGCGTTTGCCTGGCCAACGGCCGAGATCGCGGTCATGGGGGCAGGGGGTGCGGCCAATATCATTCACCGCAAAGAGATAAATGGGGCAGAAAACCAGGCGGCCAAACGCCAGGAGAAAATTGCCGAATACGAAGAGTTGTTTTCCAATCCTTATCAGGCAGCTCAAAGGGGTTATATTGATGCCGTTATCATACCCAGTGAGACCCGGCCGCGTCTAATCGATGCCCTTGAAGTCATGTGCTCCAAACGTGAAACCAGGCCGCCCAAAAAGCATGGGAATATACCGATGTAAATGAATAATGAATATTGACTAATGAATAATTGTGGAAATCGCTCCGCGCTACCGTTTGTTAATGATTTAATTCGATAGAATTCATTAATTATTCAATCTTCAATTTTCAATCTTAAATATACTGGGGAGAACTTATGGACGATCAAAAGAAGATCAGCGCGGCCATCGCGGCGGTGATGCACTATATTCAAGAGGAAGAAGCCATCCTGATGCAGCAGGCGGCCATGGGCGGTATGCCGCAGGCGCCATCTGTTTCTGCCCCGGCAACAGCTTTCTCGCCCTGGAGCATGAATGGTAGACAAACACAAATGCAGATGCGCAACCTGATGCAGATGCGAACCTTCCAGCGCGGATCTCGTTTTTAGTGTTTAAACACATAAAATAAAAACCAATTTTTTACAGGAGAACCTTAAAATGAGCGAAGATTTTGCAGTTAAAATGACAACCATGAATTATGACAAAGATCGACCGGCTGCGGAAAATCCCGTCAAAATAGAGGATTTATCGCTTCGTGACGGTCACCAGTCTCTGTTTGCCACCCGGGGACGCACAGAAGATATGATTCCGGTGGCCGAAATGATGGATGACGTCGGCTTCTGGGCCATGGAAGTTTGGGGTGGTGCCACCTTCGATACCATGCATCGGTTTTTAAATGAGGACCCCTGGGAAAGAATCCGGACCCTGAAGCGGTATATTAAAAAGACGCCTTTTTCCATGCTCCTGCGAGCACAAAACCTGGTGGGCTATCGAAACTATGCCGATGATGTGGCCCGCCCCTTCGTTGATCGAGCGGCTGCCAACGGGATGGACATCTTCAGGACATTTGATGCCCTGAACGACTACCGCAATTTTGAAACCGTGGTCCCGGTGATCAAAGAGAACGGTATGCACTTTCAGGGGTGCATCTGCTATACCATGACCGAGCCGCGGATGGGCGGTGAGGTTTACAACATCGATTATTATGTCAATAAGGCCAAAGACCTCGAAGCGATGGGCGCGGACAGCATCTGCATTAAAGACATGGCGGGCCTGATCGCACCCTATGACGCCTATGCCATTGTCAAGGCCCTGAAAGAAAGTGTTAAACCGCCGATTCATCTGCACAGTCATTTTACCTCGGGCATGTCACCCATGTCGCATCTCAAGGCGATTGAAGCCGGGGTTGATATCATCGATACGGTCATGTCGCCTTACGCCTATCGCACCTCCCATGCGGCGATTGAACCGTTGGTTATGACCTTGATCGGCACCAACCGGGACACTGGATTTGATATCAAACACCTGGCGGGCATCAATGAAATTTTCGAAAAAGAAATTATGCCGAAATACCGCTATTTGCTGGATGACTCCAAGATGTCGATCATTGACATTAACGTGCTGCTGCACCAGACCCCGGGCGGCATGCTGTCCAACCTGGTCAACCAGCTAAGGGAAATGGATGCTTTGGATAGAATTGACGAAGTTTATGCCGAGCTTCCCAAGGTCAGAAAAGATCTGGGCCAAATCCCCCTGGTGACCCCCACCAGCCAGATCGTGGGGATTCAGACCGTCAACAATGTCCTGTTTGATGAAGGCGGTGAACGTTACAAGATGATTACGGCCCAGGTCAAAGACCTGTGCTATGGTCTGTACGGCAAAACCGCTGTACCCATTAACAAGGAAGTACAGAAGAAAGCCCTTAAAGGCTATGAGCGGGGTGAAGAGCCGATTACCTGTCGTCCGGCCGAAGTATTAGAGCCGGAACTGGACAAAGCCAAAGAAGATACTAAAGGACTGGCCGTTGACCTGGATGACGTGTTGATTTATGCGCTTTACCCGGTGACCGGCAAAAAGTTTCTGAATTGGAAATACGGCAAGGAACAACCACCGGATGAGGTCAAGCCCAGAACCCTTGAGGATGCCAAAGCCGAGCTGGAATTTCTTAAAAAAGCCAAAGCCGGGAAATTGGTTGAAAAGTCTGCAAAAGCGGCCCCTGGCAAAAGTGAAAATGTTCGAACCTTTAATGTGTTCGTGGACGATGAATATTTTGAAGTCGGCGTCGACTCTCTTGGCGGCGCACCGGTCGTCAACTATGTGCAGCCCATGCCGGGTACGGCACCGCCGGCTTATGCACCGCCCGCCGCGGCACCGGCTACCCCCCCCCCAGCCGCAGCCAAACCGGCTGCACCGGCTGCTGAGCCGCCGGCCGCAGCTAAACCGGTCGCCGCCGTTGAGGGGACTCCGGTAACGGCTCCGATGCCCGGCATGATTATCAGCTATGCGAAAAACGTCGGCGATGCGATCGAAGAGGGTGATACGGTCCTTATCCTGGAAGCCATGAAAATGGAAAATGCACTGCCGGCTCCTGCCAGCGGCACCATCAAAGCCATTAACTTTGCCAGCGGTGATTCGGTGGCCAAGGGTGATGTGCTGGCGGTGATCGGATAGAAGGCGCACGGCTAAAGGCTCACGGTACAAAGCGCCCGGCTTTCAGTTGATCCTCAAAGGAACTGAACTCCGGGCGTTGTTTACTGAAAGGTACAAATCTCCTAATCAACCCTTCAACGAATCATCTAAACCATAACGAAATATACCAGCAAAACTACCTCAAGGGATCTCATGAAAATCCACGAATACCAGGCCAAGGAACTCTTTAAAAAATACAGTGTGCCCACCCCGCAAGGCCGGGTGGCGTTTAGTCCCGATGAAGCGGTCGAGGTTGCCAAGACTCTGGGAGGATACCCGGTTGTGGTTAAAGCCCAGATTCACGCCGGGGGGCGGGGCAAGGGCGGTGGAGTTAAACTGGCCCAGTCCGAACAAGAGGTTGAACGCATTGCCGGACAGATTATCGGGATGGATTTGGTCACCCATCAGACCGGACCCCGGGGGCAGGAAGTTAAAAAGGTTCTGGTGGAGCAGGGTCTAGCTATTGCCAAAGAGCTGTATTTGAGCATAATTCCCGACCGGGCGATCGCCAGGATCGTCATCATGGCCAGCGAAGCCGGCGGGATGGACATCGAGGAAGTGGCGGCCAAAACCCCGCAGAAAATTATCAAGGTTGCCATCAATCCCCTGCAGGGCATTCAGGCCCATCACTGCCGGCAGGTTGCGTTTGGTCTTAATTTACCGGCGGCCTTTATGAAACCCTTTGCGGCCCTGCTGAAAAATCTTTACCAGCTGTTTGTGGATTACGACGGTTCGCTGGTTGAGATTAACCCGCTGGTACTCACCGCAGACGGATCCGTTGTCGCACTGGATGGCAAGATCAATTTCGATGACAATGCCTTGTTTCGTCATCAGGACATTTTGGAATACCGGGACATTGACGAGGAAGATCCGCTGGATGTGGAAGCCTCCAAATACAATCTCAATTATATCAATCTGGACGGCAACGTGGGCAATATGGTCAATGGCGCCGGACTGGCCATGGCCACCATGGATTTGATCAAACTTGCCGGGGCCGAACCCGCCAATTTCTTGGATGTGGGGGGCGGTGCCAGTTCCGAGATGGTCGAAAACGGTTTCAGGATCATCTTGAGCGACCCCAGCGTCAAAGGCATTCTGATTAATATTTTTGGCGGAATCCTGCGTTGCGATGTGCTGGCCGAAGGTGTTGTCCAGGCCGCGCAGAAAATCGGTATCAATGTTCCGGTGGTCGTTCGCATGGAAGGAACCAATATCGAGGAAGGCCGTCGCATCCTGGCCGAATCAGGCCTGGATTTGATTACTGCAACAGATTTAAAAGACGCCGCCGGGAAGGTAGCGGATATCGCAAAGTTTGAGGCAAATATATGAGTATCTTCGTAGATAAAAACTCGCGTGTTGTGGTTCAGGGTATCACCGGTAAAGAGGGTCAGTTTCATACCCGCCATTGCGTGGATTACGGGACCCCGGTGGTTGCCGGGGTTACGCCGGGTAAGGGCGGACAGAAGATGGATGAGATTCCCGTGTTTAATACAGTGAAAGACGCCGTGGATGAAGCGGGTGCCAACTGCAGCCTGATTTTTGTTCCGCCGGCCTTTGCGGCGGATGCGATTATGGAGGCAGCCGATGCCGCAATAGGCGTCATTGTCACGATTACCGAGGGAATTCCGGTGCTCGATATGATGAAGGTTATGAATTACCTGGCAGGTAAGCCCGCGCGCCTGATCGGCCCCAATTGTCCGGGAATTATCACCCCCGGTGAGGCTAAAATTGGCATTATGCCGGCTCCGATTCATCAGCCCGGAGGACCGATCGGGGTCATATCACGCTCCGGTACGCTGACTTATGAGGTGGTGAACCAGCTGTCGTTGAAGGGAATCGGGCAGACAACCTGCATCGGTATCGGCGGGGATCCGATAATCGGATCAAATTTTATCGACTGCCTTGAGGCCTTTGAAAACGACCCTGATACTCAAGGGGTTGTGATGGTCGGTGAAATCGGCGGTACCGCCGAAGAAGAAGCCGCAGAATTTGTTGCCTCAAAAATGAGTAAACCGGTGGTCGGATTTATTTCCGGATTAACGGCACCGCCGGGGCGGCGCATGGGGCATGCCGGTGCTATCATCAGCGGCGGCAGCGGAACGGCTGAAGCCAAAATCAAGGCCCTGAACGCCGCCGGTATCCATGTTAGTGAGAACCTCGGAGAGATCGGGGAGCTGTGTTCGGCGGTTTTTAAGTAGTCCATCACTGCAGGTGGCTTAGCAACGCGGGCGGCCACAAAAAACAACGTATTTCTAATAAGTTGTAGAAATTCCGAGACCTTAATTATGCACGAAATGGGCATTGCGCTGCAGATCATTGAAATCGCCACGGCCTCCATTCCGCCGAACCTGGAAGATGTACGGATTGAGAAGGTAAATTTAAAAATCGGCCAACTGGCCGCTGTGGTGCCGGATAGTCTGCGGTTTTGTTTCGATGTGGCCGTCAAAGATACGCCGCTGGAAGGTGCAAAACTTGCTATCGAGGAGTTGCCGGTGGTGGCCAAGTGCAAGGACTGCAATACGCAGTGGACCATCAGCGGTCCGGCGTTCAGCTGCGAGAACTGCGACAGTGGATCCCTGGAGATCATTTCCGGGCGGGAACTCGACATCGAATCTATTGAAATTTCAGAAGAGGACTAGCATGTATCTCGATAAACTCTATAGAACCCGGCGATGTTACCATCGTTCGGATACCCATCACCATCATCCGCATTCACACCCGGAAGACAGCGGTCCCGGGATTACCACAAAAAAAAGCGGTACCCGTGAAATCAAGGTTGTGAGGCGCGTTCTGGACGTTAACGAGAAAATGGCCGATGAGAATCGGAAGGTGTTTGCCGAAAAAGGTATTTTTGTCGTCAATGTCATGAGTTCACCGGGTTCCGGCAAGACCACCACTTTGCAAAAAACGCTGGCTCACATCATGCCGGAAATCAAATCCGCGGTGATTGTCGGCGATATCTGCACCACCAATGATGCCGATCGACTGGCTGTCAGCGGTGCGCCGGTCGTGCAAATCAATACCGATGAATTCGGCGGTGATTGTCATCTGGCCGCCCACGTGATTGAAAAGGCCGTCGGAGGGCTGGAACTGGATGAGATTGATCTTTTGATCGTCGAAAATGTCGGCAATCTGGTCTGTCCGGCAGAATTCGACATCGGTGAAGATGCACGCGTGGTCGTTTTAAGTGTAACGGAGGGTGAAGATAAGCCGGTAAAATATCCGTTGATGTTCAGGCAGTGCGAAGTGGCGCTGCTGAATAAAATTGATCTGCTGCCCTATCTGGATTACGACAAACAAGAAGCCATCGACTGCATTCACCAGGTTCATCCCAAGATGCCGATTTTTGAGATATCCGCTAAAACCGAGGAGGGTTTTGAGCCCTGGCTGGAGTGGCTGAGAGAGAGGGTTAAACAGAAAACCCTCTGAAGTCGGAATTCGGAATGCGGAAGTCGGAAGCAAAGAGCAGAGCCCATAGGGCATGGTGTCAAGAAAAAGTCGAATTGAGGAATTCAGAATGGGCAAGCGGAGCTTGAAATTTTAAAACAATTTCCAACGCCTAAGAACTCCTACCAAACCATTGTCACTTTGTATTTCCTGATTTTTTTATCCTTAGAAATAAGTGGAAGATCTTCCAGTTTTGATTGAGCTATTATTATCCGGTCGAACGGATCTTTATGGATTTGAGGTAACCGCTCGGTATATAGTGAATGGGAAATTGTAATTGATAGAGGAACGAAACTGTTTGTTGACAATTGCTCAATGATAAATGATTCAAAATCACCTATAATTTTCAACCGAGCAAGTCTAGTCTTTATTGCCATCTCCCAGGCACTCGCCGCGCTAAAATAAATTGTGTTTTTGCTGTCCTCGATTTTTGATTTTGCCTCTATCGAAATTCGCTTGTCATCTAATACAAACCACAAGAATGCGTGGGTGTCCAACAGATATCTCATTGGTAGAATTCCTTTAGGATATCATCAGGCAGCGGCGCATCGAAATCATCAGAAATGATTAATTTTCCCTTCGCTGACCCGGGTTTGCGATCCTGGGTTGGTTTTTCAAAGGGGACGAGTTTGGCTACCGGCTTTCCCGATTTGGCAACAATGACCTCCTCACCGGCAATTACCCGATTGATCAATTTCGATAATTTTGATTTTGCTTCATAAATGTTTACCTGGACAGTCATTTTGAAGTCCTCCGTAGGTTTTATGTAATATAGACCAGGTCCTTGACTAGGTCAAGTCATAAATGAGAACAGCATAGCGCCCGGGGCATACGAGTAAGAAAAGGTCGGAAGAGAGAAAGGTCTGATTGCAGATCTTAGAAAGAAGATGTAAGCGCAATTTTTAATTGCTTGCCATCGCTTCTTTCCAAAACGGCGACATCTCCCGCAGACGCTCGATGATGGGGGGCGTTTTTTCGATGACCACCTCGATCTCTTCTTCGGTGGTGTAGCGGCTCAGGCTGAAACGGATGGAGCCATGGGCTGCGGTAAACGGCACCCCCATGGCACGCAGCACATGGGAAGGCTCCAGGGATCCTGAGGTACAGGCCGAACCCGATGAGGCACAAATTCCATACTCGTTCATCATCAGCAGAATCGCCTCGCCTTCCACATATTCAAAGGCAACGCTGCTCGTATTCAACAGACGATGCTCACAATCACCGTTAACCATTGACTGGGGAATCTGCGCCAGCAATGTGGCTTCCAGTTTGTCGCGCAGTTTTCCGACGCGCTCGTAACCATTGTCAGCCAGGTGTTTTTGGGCCATTTCAGCGGCTTTGCCAAGGGCGATGATGGAAGCGACATTCTCGGTGCCGCCGCGGCGGCCATGCTCCTGGTGGCCTCCGATCATATAGGGGGAAAATTTGGTCCCTTTGCGGATATACAGCACCCCGATCCCTTTGGGGGCGTGGAGTTTATGACCGGAAAGCGACAGCATGTCAACCCCGGTGGTTTTGATATCAATTGGAAACTTTCCTGCAGCTTGAACCGCATCGGTGTGAAAGACAATCCCCCGGTCTTTGACTTCGCGCGAAAGCTCTTCCACCGGAAAGATTACCCCGGTCTCGTTGTTGGCCCACATCAAACTGACGATGGCGGTTTCATCACTCAGACTTTGATAGAAATAGTCGAGATCCAGTTTGCCTTCATTGTCTACCGGCACGAACGTCACCCGGTAGCCTTTTTTAGATAAGGTCTCATAGAGATTTTTGATGGCCGGATGCTCGACGCGGGATGTGATTATATGTTTTTTGTCGGAATTGGATTCGATGGCTGCCCGGATGGCCGTGCCGTCACTTTCCGTGCCGCAGCTGGTAAATATGATTTCGTCCGGTGATTCCGCACCGATCAGATGGGCGATATTTCCACGAGCCTGCTTGATTTCAGCAGCTACATCGCCGCCAAACGAATGCATGCTTGACGGGTTGCCGTATTGCTCGGATAAATAGGGCAGCATGGCCTCCACCACCTCGGGGGCGACTTTCGTGGTGGCATTATTGTCCAGATAGATGACGTTCATTCCTGCACCTCCTCGACGACCAGATCGGGGGATACCAGTTCCCGCAATTTTGATTCAACATAGTGTTTGAGCGTGATCGGGGATTTGACACAGGATGCGCAATTGCCGCCCATTCTTACTAATACGCGATTGCCGTCTACATCGACCAGTTCCATTCTGCCGGAATCTTTTTTAAGATTGGGGTTTATTTCGCGCTCGATACTTTCCTCGATCAGTTTGATCTTTTGAAGATTCGTCAGCGCCGGCGCCCTTTTCTTGGCCGGGCGTTCGGTTCCCAGAATGGAATCGATGATTTCCTGGATGCGATCGTGGCAGTTGCCGCAGCCTCCGCCGGCCTTGACATAATCGGTGACATCTTCGATCGAGGAAAGGTGATTTTCCCTTACCACCCGGTCGATCTCGACGTCCGTCACCCCGAAACACTCACATACGATTTCCCCTTCCACTTCTTTTTCGGGTTCACCGAGGTGGCAGGTGATGGCCTTTTCAAGGGCATCGCGGCCCATAACCGAACAGTGCATTTTTTCCTTGGGCAGGCCGCCGAGATATTCGGCGATGTCGTCGTTGGTAATATTTTTTGCTTCGTCCAGCGTGAGTCCTTTTACCATTTCAGTCAGCGCAGAGGACGAGGCAATCGCACTGGCACAGCCAAATGTCTGGAAAGTGGCGTCATTTATTTTGCCGTTTTCATCCAGTTTGAAATAAAAAGTCAAGGCATCACCACATGCGATGGATCCCACCTCTCCGACGCCGTCCGCGTCTTCCATAATACCGACGTTACGCGGATTTAAAAAATGATCTTTAACCTTATCCGTATATTCCCACATAAAATCCTCCTAGCTTGAACAGTTGGTTCCAACCAACCCTTTTTTCAAAATAATCATCTATTTTTAAAAGAAAAGTTGAAACTAACAATAATGATAAATGTTCAGCTGTCAAGGCGGGTTAGATGTTGTTTTATAGCGACCGGCATGGCTGAATTTGCAGCAAAAATACGGCATGGACAACCCGGTATTGTTCGTTTATAGTGTATGAGCCACAGGAATTGAAAATGTTACGATAAGTTTGCCAAGGCATACCCACTTTGCGACAGTTCAACCCATTATCTGTTTAACTTGCAAAACCGGAGGTGAATCATGAAAACCTCAAACGTCAGAAAAGCCATGTTTGCGGGGAGCTGGTACCCCTCCAGTGCTTCCGAATGTGAGAGGGAAATCACCAGTTTCCTAAAAGAGGGCAAGAATCTCAAAACACCGGATCGTAGACTTGTGGGCGGCATCGTGCCGCATGCCGGGTGGTATTTTTCAGGCAGCATCGCCTGCAACGTCATCAGTCGTTTAAAAAGCAAAGACACGCCGGATGTGATTGTGGTTTTTGGCATGCACCTGCACCCCGATTCCCGCTGTTATTTAATGACCGAAGGCGCTTGGCAGACGCCTTTTGGAGAAATTCCGGTGGAAGAGAGTCTGGCAGCAGAGCTTGTTAAAAACTTTTCATTTACCCTGGAAACACCGGATCGCTTTAGCCAGGATAACACCGTTGAACTGCAATTACCATTTATCAAGTACTTCTTTGAAGATACTAAAATAGTTGCCATGGGCGTACCGCCCAGCAAAAGTTCCCTGGAAATCGGCAAGTCAGTGATTGGCCTTGCAAAAAAATTGGGTCTGACAGCTAAAGTCATCGGGTCCACGGATTTAACCCATTACGGTGCCAATTACGGATTTACCTCCAAGGGTAGGGGCCAGAAGGCGGTGGACTGGGTGCGCAGCGTAAACGACCGCCGGGTGATCGATGCCATGCTGGCGTTGGAACCGGAAAAAGTAATCAGCGAAGCGCTGGCAAGTCAGAATGCCTGCTGTGCCGGGGCCGCGGCGACCGCCATCAAGGCCGCCAAAACTCTGGGTGCGAATCAGGCCGATGAGATTGCCTACACCACCAGTTATGACAAATCACCGGGGGACAGTTTTGTGGGGTATGTGGGGGTTGTCATGTGATTCAGATCGAATGTAATTTGGGCTGCATTTGCGGCACCAAACCCCACAAGAGAGAAGATCAGACCGAAAAGGTGTATCCTTTTATCATTCTTCCCGCCTCCTTATTTCTTTAGCTCCACTAGGTATAGATATACTTTGAAACCATTGAAATCTAATACAGATAACAAAAAATCAAGCAGCCGAAAACCCGTAAAAAATATTGTTGCGAAAGGGGGTGAGAAACGCTAATTTAGAAGCCCTCCGAGACCCCCAATTTTGCCACTTTAAAGTGGCTCCACTGCGCCGGACATGGGTGGCTCCATCAGGGCGATCATTAGCAGTCAACAAAATACGGCAAAATAAGTGACGGATTTTGTCTAATCCAAGCCTTGCCAAATTTAGATTTATAACTGAAATTGACTTTAGTTTTCGTTCATAATAGAATTAACTGATTGGTGTCTTTATCGATTACATTGGTTTTTGTTTAAAATTCAATTAGTTGTGCTAATTTCCCCAATGTAATCGACAGGGCGGAGCTGTATTTTGATCCATGACTCAACCTTTCAATTACAAACCAAAGATCCTAACCATCGAAACGGTCTAAACGAACATAACGAACCGACAAGCTTCAGACGTGAGAAATCATTGATCAGTTCGAGGGGATATCGATTGATTCCCAGCGCTTGAACTGAAAGGAGCATCACATAGATGAGCGATAAAATATATCTGTTAACATCCATTCAGGCTGCTATTCATGCTGGAACTGCAATTCTCGATGTCTATCGGTCGACTGAATTCGAGATAGAAGAAAAAGCTGATAATTCCCCACTAACTTTAGCAGACAGGCGTTCGCACGAAGTTATAGTTGATTATCTGGCAAAATTCGATATTCCGATCTTGAGCGAGGAAGGTCGGGATATACCCTACCAGGAGAGGAATAAGTGGGATACATACTGGTTGATTGACCCCCTGGACGGAACCAAAGAATTTATCAAGAAAAACGGCGAATTTACCGTCAATATCGCAATGATCCACCAAAATAAACCGATTGACGGTGTTGTATATGTGCCTGACAGGGACACGCTTTATTTTGCGTCGACTGAAATCGGCTCATACAAAGCTGATGCACATAAAATAGCCGGATTGTTAGATGGACAAAGTGAAAGGCCGGATCAATCAGCCGGGTTGTCAGACAGTGGCGCCAATCAAAGGTTAAAGGATTTGATTGATTTATCAACAATCCTGCCCATCAACCCGTCAACCAATCGACCATACACCATAGCCGGGAGCCGCTCCCACGCAACGCCGGAGCTTGAAGCCGTTGTAGAGGAAAAAAGACGGGAGCATGGCAAAGTTGAATTTATCTCGGCCGGTAGTTCTCTAAAACTTTGTCTGGTAGCCGAGGGCCGGGCGGACATCTATCCGCGGACGGGCCCCACCATGGAGTGGGATACTGCGGCCGGCCAGACTGTCGTCGAATGCTCCGGAGGTAAGGTATATAAGTATGATACCGAAGAACCCCTCAACTATAATAAAGAAAATTTACTGAATCCGTGGTTTGTGGCCGTTCGTTAGTTAGATGACAGAAGCCAGAGGGTAGATAGCGAATGGAAAAGTCAGCTAAAATTTATGTCGCCGGACATCGGGGTATGGTGGGGTCGGCAATTGTGCGCAAATTGAAGGCGGAGGGTTACGAGAATATCATTACTCGAAGCCATGCCGAGTTGGATCTTATCAGGCAGGGTCAGGTAGAAGCGTTTTTTAAGTCAGAGAAACCGGAATTCGTATTTTTGGCAGCAGCCCGGGTTGGGGGAATCTGGGGCAACAGTATTTATCCCGCGCAGTTTATCTACCAAAACATTGCCATCCAGACCAACATCATACAAGCATCTTATGAAAATAAAGTGAATAAGTTAATTTTTTTAGGAAGTGCATGCATTTATCCTAAGATATGTCCGCAGCCCATCAAAGAAGAATATTTGTTATCTGGTTACCTGGAACCCACCAATGAACCGTATGCCATAGCTAAGATCGCAGGACTAAAGATGTGTCAATCCTACAACCGTGAGTACCGAACCCGCTATATCAGCGTGATGCCCAACAATCTTTACGGAACCAACGATAATTTCGATCTGGAAACCTCCCATGTGCTCCCGGCCCTGATTCGCAAATTTTATCTGGCAAAATTGGCATCGGCAGAAGATTGGGAAGGAATCAAAAAAGAAGAAGCGGTATCTGGAGAAATACCTGCTGAGATAAAAACTGCGATTGGCCTGGATTCTGTCAGCAACATGCCGGTCCGCCGGCCAACGAATCAGCCATTTGTGGTGCTCTGGGGGACGGGCGCCCCGCGACGTGAATTTTTACACGTGGATGACCTGGCTGACGCCTGCGTATTCTTGATGAATAATTATAATGAATCAGAAATTATCAATATCGGATGGGGCAAGGATCAGACAGTAATGGAACTGTCCGAACTGATCTCCAAAGTAGTCGGCTACAAGGGCGATATCAAGTGGGATACCAGTAAACCGGATGGTACGCCGCAGAAATTGCTGGATGTATCGAAATTAACCAAACTGGGTTGGCAGGCCCGGGTTGAGTTGGAGGATGGAATCCGGCAAGTCTATCAATGGTATTTGGGGGAAACCGGTTAGCTCGTTTGGATTGAGCCGAAGAAACGCAAAAAAAACAACCCCGTTGCTATGGCTCGCTTTTATTTTGAGCTTGTTTTAATCACTATTCGAGGCTGACTCCAATGAGGTTTTTTAAATATTTAAGATGTGATGCTTGTCTTTTCCGGCTATCATGATTGCTAAACCAAGATCACTAACAAATGTTGTGTTCATTTATGCTATGGGCACTTTCTCGTCTAAAGTGATAAGTTTTGTGCTCGTATTCGTTATAACCTTTTATTTAACGAGGAAAGAGGTAGGAACGTATGACATTGTTATTACCACTGTATCGCTCGTGGCGCCGTTCATATATTTGCAGCTGACCGACGCCATTCTACGCTGGATGTTACACGAGAACCAAGACGGAGCAATTACATCTAAAATTTTTACCAACGTTTTTTCTTTACTCTTCGTCAGCATGTTGTTCTTTTCTCTTGTGTATTGGATTGTCGTTAGGTTCCTTGAGATTCCTCACAAACATTTCATATTCTTTATTCTACTTGCTCAGTCAGTCCTGCCGCTGTTTCAGATCTTTGCTAGGGGAAGCGGAAAAAACACGCTCTTTGCCCTAAGTGGTGTGGTCTATTCCATACTTTACACCACCTTAACACTGCTATTTCTTGTGCTCTACAAATTCAAAGTCGAGGGTCTGCTGGTTGCCAACGCTGCGGCAGCAATGGCTACCTCCCTTTTCATATTTGTTAAAGCGAAACATTATTCAAGTTTCTCAACAAAGCACATTGATGTCGAATTCAGTAAAACTCTCCTTTTTTATTCGATGCCACTTATCCCCAATCATATAGCCTGGTGGTTGTTCTCTTCGGCTAACCGCTACCTAGTGTTATATTTCTTAGGGTTAGAGGTCAGCGGCATTTGGGCGATATCTTACAAGATTCCGACCCTGCTTACCCTGGTTAGCACTCTTTTCTTTATGGCGTGGCAGGAAAAAGCGCTGAGAGAATATAGCAGCCCCAACCGTGATAATTACTACACTGAGGTGTTGGAAAAATATGTGTCATTGCTTTTGGGCATTATCATTGTGTTGGTAGCAGCCTCCAAACCGATTCTGTATTGCGTCGTCCAGAAATCTTTTTTCATCTCCTGGAAATACTCGACATTTTTATTGCTGGCAATCTTCTTCCAAAATTTGTCGCTTTTCTACGGTGTGGGATACTTCTGTGCAAAAGAAACGAAGTACGTCCTTTATACCACGATTGTCGGAAGCAGCGTGACCATAGTTTCTGGCATCATACTCATACCGTTCCTCGCGCTATACGGGGCAGGTATTGCTGCAGGGTTAGGTTTCTTTGTCATGTTCCTGGTCCGGTTAAGGCAGACAAAGAAGTACTTTACAATCAGATTTCCATTGGCCCGTACGCTCTACATGATGGCATGCATTGCGGTTTGTTCTGCTCTAAGCTATTCCGAATCGATCATAATTCAATTTCTTAATAACACCGCCGCTCTCAGTGTCGCAGCTTATGTGAATATAGATCTTATTGTGAGCAAACTTAACGATGTCAGGCAATTGTGCAGGACTAAATTCAGTGCCACCTAAAGAACCGGTCGTTTCGATTGTCACGCCAGTGTTTAACCGGGCTGCCATTGTTCACAGAGCAATCGACAGTGCAATTGCTCAGACTTACCAAAACTGGGAGTTGTTGCTGGTAGACGACGGTTCGGCAGATAATATCAGCGAAATCGTGAAGACTAAATACGGCGGGGAGCCTCGGATAAGTTTTAGCGGACGAAACAGGCCGCCCAAGGGTGCTGCTACATGTAGAAATATAGGGGCTGAAAATGCGAAGGGCGATTACCTGATTTTTCTCGATTCCGATGATTGGCTTGAACCATTTTGCCTTGAACAGCGGGTGAAGGTGATGGCTGCGAATCAGGATTTGGATTTCGCCGTATTTCTATTCAAATTCCTGAATCAAAATGGAAAATATATACCGAATCAGTTCGATAATGGTAAGGATCCATTAATCAACTTTTTGTCGAACAAATCCTATTGGAATATAATGTGCCCTATCTGGAAGAAACAGTTTTTCTTTGAACTCGGTGGATTTAATGACAAATTTTTGAGATATCAGGACGTTGAAATTCATATCAGAGCCCTCACGCACCCGGGCGTCAAGTACAGATTGTGTTCAGACCGCCATCCGGACACTGCGGTAATTCCGAGTGCCAAGAATGATGCCGTTGAATTTGCCATACGTCTTTATGCAAGTCTACATATCCTGATACCGCAAACATCTGCCTGCCTTGTGAAAGTGAAAAAATCGAAGTATATGAAGTATATGAAAGGGTATTTAAAGGAATGGCTGAGGTATTTTGCACTGACAAATTTCGATGATGCCATGCACAAAAGGACAGATGAAATTCTGATCCTCTTTCGAGACAACAAGGTGATTTCTCAATTCAAAATGAAGGTGTACAGGACTCAAATAACAACAATTGCATTTTTAATCAAATTACTAAAATACATTTACATCAAATCGGTATGTTAAGTTAACCCTAACATTGCATAAATTCTTGTCATCTAGCCTGGCCGTTATGTCTGAGATCGTAGCTTTTTCCGGGCAGCTGCTGGATGCTTGATACTCGATGCTGGATATCTAACAGGACACTATCGGTGAATTTCAACGACATCCAGTATCCAGAAACCAGAATCCAGGATCAGTCA
>CACVKW010001489.1 GCA_902749685.1 Olavius sp. associated proteobacterium Delta 1
GATCCAGAAACCAGAATCCAGGATCAGTCAATACTTTCAATGGTCTTCATTGCAGCAGCGAAGTTGGATTTCAAAATTTTATGCAACTATAGGGTTAAGTGCCCTGTACCGGCAAACATCCATCTCTCAGGATCTTAAATTAAAAGCTCGCCAACGGTTGCTAAATGAACCATTTGTTTTAATCGCACTGGATTTTAGTATGTGGTTGCTGGCGGCAATTGTATGGTCTACGATTCATTGGGCTTATGATTCCGGAACGCAGCTAGTTCAAGACAGCTTGTATGGCAATTTGACTACAGGCCTGATCACAGTCACCGTCGCTTTTTTTCTGCTCGAGCATTTGCTGCAAAAGCGGCTGGCGCCGTATTTCTTTCCTGCCGGCGGCCTTTCTGCCATTCCGAAAACGCTGCGAATTAGAATCCGAACTCGATTGTTAGCACTACTCTTTGCTTGCAATCTGATTCCACTGGGCAGCACCATCCTGATCCTGAACCGAATCCAGGACAGCCAACACGAACCTTCCGTGGCGCTTGCAAAGTTGCAAACGGCGATCAGCATCAATGTATTTATTTTTATCGGGGTTGGGATTTGTTTGACTATCCTGGTCAGCCGCAATTTAAGCATCCCTTTCCGGGACATTATTCAAACTCTTAGCAAAATAAGAAACGGTCGCTATGACAAACGTGTGCGGATTTTTTCCAATGATGAAATCGGGTATATGGGTGATGCGATCAATGAAATGACCAAAGGCTTGATTGAACTGGAACGGTGTCCGAAATCATAACTGATGTGAACCGTCAGCTCGTACAAGATGTTGAAGATTCCGGGCAATTTATGACGATGTTTTTTTTAGCTCTTGACACTGCAACGAGACAGCTTGAATGGGTGCGGGCCGGACACGATCCCGGCATTGTTTATGATCCTGCTTCAGACGCATTCGGTGAGCTGGGTGGATCGGGAATCGCTCTTGGTGTGGATGCTGAATGGATTTATGAGCATATTAAAAAAACTGACTTTTCAAATGGCCAAATCATTTTTCTCAGTACGGACGGAATCTGGGAGGCACGCAACAAAAAGGGCGATATGATGGGCAAAGAGCCAATTCTAAATGCAATTCGACAGAACGCTGACTCGGACGCAGCGCAAATTATTGATGCGATTTTTGACATCCTGGAAAAATTTATTGGTGGGGTTAAAATAGAGGATGACATAACCTCGGTGGTCATAAAAAAATAAAAGGCATCGGTATTATATGCTTGTTGCTGAAGACAACTGGAATTTACCGGACGGTGTTTCCGGTGTTGATTTACGCCCAACAATATGATCAGCGGTAAAAGTCCGCCAAATGGGCTTAACTGTTCGGTGCAGGTCTCAGACACCGTTGAAGCATTGATTTTTCGGGCCTTTGTGCCGTTTTCTTTAAACCCTTTACCGTTGCGCATTTTCATGGTATTGTTTTTTCGCCGTTTTACCACCTGGGGACCTCCTGTTTTGGGGGTTAGTTTATCCTAAACCCAATTGTTACAGGAGTCCCAGATGGTTTTTCAATTATTATTTTCGATGTCGTGCAAGATTGAGGAATTATGTCTAAGGAGGCCCTTATGAAAAAGGACACTATCGATCCCAAGGTTTATGACTTATACGATGAATACTGCCACACCCAGATGACAAGGCGTGATTTCCTGAATAAAGCCTCAGTACTGGCGGTCATTAGCGGATCAGGCCTCGCTATGGCGAAAGCTCTGCTGCCGCGCTATGCTGAAGCTCAAACAATCTCCTTTACAGATGAACGGATCAAGGCCCGTTATGTTGAGTATGACTCTCCAGGCGGTACATCAGGCAGGATGCGCGGGTATCTGGTAAAGCCTGCCGGTGATGGACCTTTGCCCGCTGTGCTGGTTATTCACGAAAATAGAGGCTTAAACCCCTATATAGAAGATGTGGCACGTCGTGCCGCGGTTGAAGGCTTTCTTGCACTTGCACCTGATGGGCTCTCTCCCATCGGTGGTTACCCCGGAAACGATGACGATGGAAAAGTCATGCAAAAGTCTTTGGATAGAGACAAACTCTTCAGGGACATGTTGAACAGTGCCAGATTCTTAAAAGGCCATGAGTTGTCCAATGGCAAGCTGGGAGCAACAGGCTTCTGCTATGGTGGCGGTGTTGTCAATAATCTTGCAGTGCGTATGGGAAAAGACCTGGCTGCCGGTGTTCCGTTTTATGGTCGAGCCCCGGCAACTGAAGATGTTGCCAGAATACAAGCACCACTGATGATTCAGTATGCTGAGAATGACCCCCGCGTAAACGCTTTACGCCAGGAGTACCGAAAAGCTTTGGAAGCGAACAAGAAAGATTTTGTTATGTACACCTATGCAGGCACCCGTCACGGCTTCCATAACAATTCAACACCCCGTTATAATGAAGAGCAGGCGAAAATCGCCTGGGAACGTACAATGTTGTTTTTTAAGAAACATCTCTCCTGAGCAAATATACATCCACATTTTATTTGTTGAAAGACTGCTCGGTTAAAGAAAACAAAAGATGCAGCCCGCTGCGATTTCGTTACCTTATACGCACCGGTTGATGGTCCTCTTACATCACTGTAACGGGCCTCCAGCACTGGACTGTTTGTCTGCTGTTGCATGCCATCCCTGCTACCCCGGAGGACGACACGGATGGCTGCCGCTGTCTGAATCCGTGCCCAGCGGCCTTCCCCATTTTTTCATTTCTTGTCAACGTTGATTTATTGTGCTGGAATGGATACTTTAAGTACCTGAATCTCGCATGAAAATTAATGAGAAGGTTTAATAATACTTGATATCAGCAGGTTGGGAGAATCGGAGTAGTAAAGCCAAATACCAAATTGTCACAAAAAACATTTACCGGAGACCCCTAAATTATGATCGATACCCCAAAACCCGAATCATTCGAAGATTTCAAAAAATCTTTTTCATATGGTTCCAGAACCGATCTGAATTTCAAATTCCTGGCCAAGCTTTCCGATGATCAGGCCGCCAAATTTTTCCAGGACCTGTTGTGGAAGCTGGGCGATGCATTCGACGACGGCAATTTTGCACAAATTGTTGATCATGTCTGTGAGTGGCAGAAGAGGGCCTATTTCAGCGAGGATAAAAAATTTACCTATGACGACGGTCCCTTTAACCCCTTTCAAAAACGGGTAGCTGACTCGCGGCTGGTATTGATTACCTCCACCGGGCATTTTGTCGAAGGAAAAGATCCCGCGCCTCTGGGGGCAAAGAATATGACCCAGCAAGAGGCGATTGAAAAAATAGCGGAATTCGTCAGGGAGGCGCCGCAGCTCTCAACCCTACCTGTGGATACGCCTGCGGACAGACTGCGGGTGCGCCACGGGGGATATGACATCCGCGGCGTCCAGGCGGATCCCAATGTGGCCTTTCCCCTCCAAAGGTTGCTGGAATTGGAACACGAAGGCGCGGTCGGCCAACTAATACGGCAAGCTTATTCCTTTGTGGGTGCGTGTTCTCAAAAACGACTGTTGAAGCAAACCGGGCCACAATGGATCGAGATCTTCAAACAGCAGCCGATCGATGCCGCACTTCTAGTGCCGGTCTGACCGGTGTGCCACGTGTCCGTGGGACACGTTGCAAGGTTGCTGGAGGCAGCCGGTATTTCCACCGTGACCATCGCGGCCCGTGCATTTAGAGATCATCTGGCAAAAATGACCCTGCCGCGGGTTGTGACGACACCCTACCCGATGGGCAGACCACTCGGCGCGCCGGGGGATCATCAAAGCCAGCGCGCGAGTATCTTATCGGCGTTAGACCTGCTCGAAAGCGCCAAGCAGGTCGGAACCATACTGGATCTGCCCGGATCCTACACTTCCGTGGAAAAATAGGCAGCACGTCTTGAATCGAAGTTCCGGTAACAAAATATTGCAGCGCGATGGCCTCGCAAGACGCCGATATGGCGCATACCTATCGGATAGTTGAAGACGAGGCATAAAGGCCGGCGGTTTCCCCTTTCAACCAGATCGAAACTACCTGATCAACCACCTTATCCGCCCATTTGTGCAATTTTGAGGTCTCGGTTGCGGCGATGGGATGCGGGATGACGACGAACGGATAGTCCGGTATCCCATGTGACACAGCCATGGCTTTACCGGAGCTTATAAACGGCTCCGTGGCCACCACGACGGTGGGTACGCCTAATTTTTCCATCACAATGCCGTCGAGCAAACTGCCCGAACTGCACGATCCTCAGTCACCAATCCCGGCTAGAACAAAATTACATTTCTGCGCCAGCATTTGGGCCGCATTCTCTTCAACCGCATGTGATACGGAATGTTTTTTTACGGTGACGACATCTTCCAGGGGGTAGCGTTGGGCCAGGTTACTGACAATACAATTCAAAACCGTATCCGAGTTTGTCTTACCGTTGTCAATAACGCCCAATATACCATTTTGCAAGTTTTCAATTCGTGGTGCCATCCCCATTTTTTCAGCGGTAGGCCCGCTGGTCGGATTATAGACGACAAAGCTCATTTTGTCTGATCTCCTTTTTGTCCAGAAAAAATTATTCACCTTCGCCTGAATACCCCGTCCCGCTGAATCGGGACTGCGGAAAGCTTCATTTTCACGAGGGTTAACCCGGACGACTTACCTTTCGCCAATTCACGATTGGCCTTTACCACCCTCAGATACCGCAGCTGGCGTCCCGCAGTGCCCGGGTGACCGAACGGCAGGCCTTCATATTGGCCCATCCCGGGATACAGGCGGAGAAACGTCCGGCAATCCCCCCGGCCACCACCAGCAGGATGTCGTCGGGGGACTGTACCGCTCGTACCAAAATGTTCTCATCACCCTCTTCAATCGATTTTTCAATGTAACCGCCTTTTTTCAGATCGGTCAGCGGACGGGCTGCCTTTTCGTAAAGAAATTGCTGAACCCTGGCTTTGTCCCACCCCTGCTGGTTCAACGTGTTATAATGCTCCGGGCAAATTATCACAGCCATCTCCGTTTGTCCGCCCATGTTAAATGTGCCCAGCGCGGACATCCGGTCGGCCAGGGTGAGAAGAATATTTTCGGCCTTCAAGGCCGTGTGGTTGTTCATTTGGTTGGGGCTTTCGGCCGCAATAACCGTTACCGTGCTAACGGATTGCTCAAACCCCCTCTGAACATGAAGCGGCTGCCAGTCAGTGGCTTCATTTTCGGCGATGCAATAGGTAAATTTGCCGGGGTGCCCGAGGGTGGAGCGGTCAAATTCATGGCTACCACCGGCATTGATTAAAACCAGACGCAGCGTCCGTCCTATGGTAGCGTTGGCCCGGCTGCCGGGTCCGAATACATTTTGGCCTGAATTCAGGCCAATGGCTTCGGCAATCGGCCCGTTTACAATCATCAGGATGGCGGCCCCGTGTGTGGTGGCGGTAGGTCCATGGAGTCCGAAGGCGGGGTCGCTGACGGCGGAGATACCGGCCACCACCACCGGAAAATACTCCGGCAAACAACCGGCCATCACCGCGTTTATGGCAACAACCTCGGCCGTAAAGATACGGCTGCGTTCAGGGATCGAACCGATGATCGCATCCGGCTCCATTTGCACACTATCTAACATGGCCTGGATGCGGCGTTCGGTCGGCGGGATGATCGGAAGCCCATCGGTCCAACCTTTCTGATAAAAAAGTTCGATGGCATCCAGGGCATCCTTCGTCTCGATTGTGGCAGCTTGAAGTGCCATGCGGCTGCTCCTTTCTTAAAATAAAATAATCTCTTTGCAGATATGGTTCTTCATCTGTAATAGTTCAGGAAAAACAAAGGGGTCGCGTCTTCATTCTTGACACCCAGTGTAAATTGTGGTCAAGGCTTGAATTGTGTATTATAGCAACGCTCTGTTCAGCATATCACACCGATAATTTTACTATTCGTCCAGCCCAACCCGGAAAGGTGAGCCTTGAACAGCTCAACCAATGAATAATATAATTTCTATAACATTGACCCATTGGAAAAGGTAGTGTTAAATATCAATCAAAGAAAAGGGATCTTCGGTTGATTTTTCCGGGTTTTCCTGTTAATTGCTCGATCATGTCACGACCACTCAGAATAAAATGTCCGAAGGCCTGGCAGCATGTGATGAACCGCACCCTCATGCTTCTCGATCTGAATGACCGGCTGTGGCTATAAGCTGTCGGCCAGATCCTCGCGACGACGCCATAGATTACACAAATTTTGCATCCCCGAATTCCATATCTCGGAGGCCTGATTTTGTTCGCTAATTGGCGAAAGGACCCTTACTCTTTTTCTACATGCACCGTGTAGGGAGGATGCGATGAGTCTGGAACTCATTTTCGCCGCCAGCCTGGTGGCTGCTTTCTTCGCCTGGTACGTCTGCAGTCTGATCCGCGGCCGCACACCACGTGGTATTATCCGCGCAACGTTTATCGCGCTCCTTTGCTCACCGGGATTTATCGTCGGTCATGGTTTCGCCGTGGTCCCGAGCCTGTTCGCCCTTTACGTGCAGCCCTCGATTTTCACATTTGGACCAATGCTGGTCGTATGGGCCCTCGCTTTGGGAATAATTTTCGGCGTCCCGGCGCTGCGCAATCATCGCAGCGCCTGGCCGCCCTCGGCCGAGGACATCTTTCTTAGGGCCTATGCCCCGAAGTTCGTCTTTTTCGGGGTCGTTGCCGCAGTGCTGATGCTGGCCTTGATTTACTCCGACCAACGGCCTGCTCTGTGGGTGGTGGCGCTCAAGTACGGGCTGTTCTTCGCCGGTGCCGTGGTCAACTTGACACTGTGCTACTGGGCAACCCGCACGAAGCAGGCAAGACCATTCTTGACCCCTCTTTTCTTTTCCGCCCCGACCCTGTTTGCGACCGCATACACCGTGCCCTTCATGTGGTACGGGGGAGGTGCTATCGGTGGACTTATCGGAAGCGGACGCCAACGTATTGCGGCCTGGGTCTCGCTGGGCGTCTTCACACTCCTATTCGCCAACGCGATGTTTCGAGTCTACTTAGCCGCCACTGCACTGCCTCATGTCGTGATTGGGGGCGGTGTGGCTGGTAACGCGGCGATGGCGGCAGTGTTCGCCGGCGTGGGCATCATAGCGTGGTGGAGGCTGAGGCGTTATGCCCTGGGGGGAAAACGGGTACGCCAGTAAATAATTAAATGACTATTTGGGACTGAAGAGAGAGTCAAAGTCCATTAAGATTCGGAAAAACTATATTGTAAGCAATTGCCATAGAGGTCGGAGCTTCCTTTCCTGTTCCTTAATTTTCCAGAGCCATAGATGCGGAATCCCCCAGTCACCGCCGATTCCCCAGCGGATACCGGCCAAAGCGCCGGTTAGAAGCGATCGACCGCAACTATCTCCGCTTAGCCGGATGTTCTTCCTGACGGCCTCCGCGTAAGAGTTGCTCGTTCGAACGATATAAAGACCTACCGGTAAACTGTATCGCAATGGACAGGACGCACCAAACTCTTCAATCAGGGCTTCATCGTCCGGCCAGTCCTGGGTCATTGCCTTTTGGGTGCTTTCCTGCCAATTCGCCGGGAGCTCCGGTTTGGCTCTTTTATAAGCCTCGGCCAAGGTGCCCTCCTCAATTGAAGCCAGAAGCAGCCGGGCAAAAAATCTCCCGGCGGCGACGCTCTTTTCGTGGTTGTTGGTGATTTTTACCATGACTTCAACATCCGACAAATTGGAATTACCGCTTGCTATAAGAGACAGAACTCCAGCTAAGGCCGGAATCTGATCATCATAAGCCCCCGAATCCAATGGTATCGTTAGGTCCACAGATTTCGCCATATCGAGGGCCACTTTTACAATTTTGTCATCGTCATGCGTTATACGCACGGCCTCTTCTATTTTTGCCGGAAGCTCCGGACCGGTATAGTTCTTTGTGACCGAAAGGACCTTCATCGTCAGGGTCTCCCGCAGATCCCGGTCTAAATCTTTGAAATCCGCAGACACACGTTCGATTGCTTTAAGCTCGGCTGTTTTCAAGTTTTGAAGGGTGTCCTTGGTGGGATGATCTATATATCCTCTAAAATGACCGCCGGGACCAAAAAATTCCTGATAGTCACGCTGATAAATTCTTGGTTTGAAAACACCGCCGTTATTCGCAATGGACCGTGCCGCATTGAGAAAGGTTTCCCCATAGTGGGAATTGTCACCGGATTGTTTTCCCGGGTGGGCAAAATAGGATGGAACCCCTTCGTAGTTCTTTTGAACCGGATCGATAAATTCAGGCGCATCGCCGCCCACGTCCTTAACTCGATTAATATCATATATCCAATGGAGTCCCAGGGCGGCCGCATCCGCCACGACCACACCCAGCATCCCGCAAAGGATTTTCTCTTTTTTAGCATTAAGATTCATGATCATTCCTCCTGAATAAAAATTATTTAGAAGCCCGATAATCCCAGCTGCAGTCGTCTATCAGTCAATTCCGAGCTGCTGCCGCAGTTCGCGTGCCGTGAGAGCTCTGGCGTAAACGGGCGTGCCGACGTCAAAGTCTTTGGCGCGAGATAGCGGTCCGACGACGACCGGCTCAAAACCGGCATCTTTCACTATCTGTGAGGCGACCTTTAGTGCTGCCGGGTCATCGCTCGCAAGGGGGATCGCCACGAGGTCGCCTGAACGGTGCGCCTCGCTGCGCAGGTCATAGTGAGGGATCGTGTTGAAAGCACGGACAAGGCGTACCCCGGGCAAAAACCCGGCTGAGCTAAGGCCGGTCCCTCTGGCCCGCGCTTTTACCGCCATCTCCCCGTCCCGCGACGGATATGGGTTTCCTGTCTCCAGGACCACCTTGCCGGCGAGTTCGTCTGCAAAATCCCGGCCGATCTGCGGGACCGCGTGGTAAGGCACTGAGACAAGTACGACTTCTCCGAAAACAGCCGCTTCCCGGGGCATTCCAGCCCTGGCTCCGGGCCCGAGGCCCTCGGCGAGTTCCTCGAGCTCTTCCGGATGGCGCGAAGAGAACAAAACTTCATGGCCTGCTTTGATCCACAGGGAACCGAGTGTGCCGCCAATCCGGCCGGATCCGATAACGCCAATCTTCATTCGGTTTTGTCCACCGGCTTCGGCAGCCGCCGGCAATGGCAAATACGAAAAAGGAAGCAGTGCCATCGCAGTCGCGGCAGTCTTAAGAAACGCGCGGCGGCCCTCGTTGATCCTGTCGGTTTTAATTTCATTCTTTTCCATAGGTATATTCCTTGACTTGGTTCGGTAAGGTCGATGATTGGTTGCCCTTAAAAGTGAAGGTGAAGGGCCTGGCAAGTGCGCTTTTGCTTTCCTTGATCCCGCCTTCCATTCTTCGCCGGATAAATCGTCCACAAGCTCGACTACATCATCTCCAAATGATTCGATTCGTCTGGACAGGACTTTGGTTCGCTGACTCATTGGCTGTCTTCTTTTATTGGGGGGACCGGTATCGACAGGTGTTGGATGAACCCTACGGTTGCATAAAATTTTAAAATCCAACTTCGCTGCTGCAATGAAGACCATTGAAAGTATTGACTGATCCTGGATTCTGGATCCTGGATGTCGTTGAAATTCACCGATAGTGTACTGTTAGATATCCAGCATCGAGTATCAAGCATCCAGCATCTGCCCGGAAAAAGCAACGATCTCAGACA
>CACVKW010001490.1 GCA_902749685.1 Olavius sp. associated proteobacterium Delta 1
CACCTGCGGCCCAACATATTGAGGCGTCAATACAATGGAACCATTGATATCCAGATAACGAAAGCGGGCTTTGTTGTCAATATCGATTTTTGGAAGTGGCAATGCACATTTAGGCAAATTCGGGTTCGCCTCCGGCGGATTTGCCCGGAGTCGGATTTTTTATTATTTCCTCATCCTCGATAAAAGATATTTTTCTCATCGATCCCAAACACTTAGGGCATAGTAATGGATTA
>CACVKW010001491.1 GCA_902749685.1 Olavius sp. associated proteobacterium Delta 1
GAAACTATTTTATATTTGCTGTTATGAAACCTCATGCCAGAGACCGTTTGCTAATTGCTGTGGGAATCTTTGGGATCTCCGGATTCCTGTACCTGTATTCGGTAAAGCTTTTCGGCCAACACGGTAAGCCCATCACCAGTGCGTTTATTGAAACCTATATCGGAAAGAAATAGGGGACAGGTAAATTATGCTTGACACATTAGAATCCATATGTAATGTATGTCACCATTTAAGCAAAGTAGCCAACCATGCCAAGAACCCAAAGATTGATAATTGATGACCAAAGCACTGTTTATCATGTGATGTCCAGAACTGCCCTGGACGGGTTTCCATTGGGGGATATCGAAAAAGATTTTATGTTGGATCTGATCCGAAGGTACGCTGCTCTTTATCTGGTTGAAATCTTAGGGTTTTGTCTAATGGGGAACCACTTCCACATTTTGGTGCGGGTCTTACCCGAACACAAATTTACAGATGAGGATATTCTGAAACGCTATGTGGATTTTTATGGTGATGAGCGCATATTTACAGATGGCCTGATACCATCACTACGAGAGAAACTATCCAGTCTTTCTGAATTTATGCGTGAAATCAAGGTCGGTTTTGCACGTTTTTACAACCGACGGCACAACCGGCGAGGCTACTTTTGGGGCGATCGCTTTAAAAGCGTGATTGTGGAAAATGGGGAGACTCTAATCAACTGTCTGGCCTATATCGATCTGAACCCTTTGCGTGCCGGCCTGGTTGAGCGCCCGGAACAATACCGCTGGAACTCACTCGGTTATCATATCCAATCCAACAACCAGGACACCTTCCTTTCCACTGATTTCGGCTTAAAAGAGTTTAATATTCAAAGCAAAACAGAGCGCATCAGAAGGTATCGCCGATATGTCTATGAGGCCGGATCGCTAAATCAGCCCGAGAAAGGAAACGTCAAAGTCATCGAAGATAGGGTTCTTGATAAGGAGCGCAAGAAAGGCTTTGAACTCAGCCGCAGCGATCGGTTCAGGTACCGTACGCGCTATTTTACTGATTCGGGCATCATCGGCTCAAAAGAATTTGTTTCCAACCACTATCGCCGACTCAAAGACCTGTTTATGTCCAAGCATGAAAAGATTCCCAGGCCGGTGGCAGGACTGGAGGGGATGTATTCTTTAAAGCGACTGTCTGAATCCGTTTGAAACTAGTTGACCGTGTGACAGAATTTTCTTTCTGTTTATTGGCCTCCTGTCGATCACCCAATAGATTAGTTTCGTTATTTTATTCATCACCAAATGCTGACATAGAAATAATTCCACAGCAATTTCATCAGGCCTCGGTAAAATCATAAAAGGATTAAGCCGCAATTCAGAGGCAACTCCCCACACCCTCGTATTGAATTTATACCTTTATTCTGAATTTAAAGAATCATTATGTGCCTGTCCCCTTTCTTATTATGTGCCTGTCCCCTTTCTTACTGAATTTAAAGAATCATTATGTGCCTGTCCCCTTTCCCTCTATCTGGTTTTTGGCTTGGATAATATCTACCCGGCCTTTCTTATGCACAATAAGCTCAATGGCCGGTTTTCCATTGAACCTGACATTTACCAGGCCTTTCTTTTTTGGATCCGACTCCAGTCCGAAGCTTCGCACCTGATCAACTATATCAAGATCTTCCAGCGCACGCTTTAGGTCTGACACGCTTAATTGAAGATCATTTTCATTATGATAATTTGATGTAAAGATACAGTCAATTATCGGATCCTGGGACGTGCCTGCTCTAATTGCCTCTATTTCAACATATGGCAAATAGACAGCGTTTTTGATTTCTGTTAACAAATCATCTGTGCCGCCGCCATCAAGTATGACCTGCAGTTCTACGTAGCCTTTTGATGAAAGCGATAGGATTTCTTTTATGTCACCAAAGCTGTTTATCTGATCCTCAAGGGGGGTAGTGATATTTTTCAAAGCTTCAATGGCATCAGATTCACCATGGTAGGCCGTAATGAAAATAATATCCATTTCTAATTGCGGAAATGAATCTCGATGAATGGAAAAATACAGTGCCGTTGTCGAAGCGATACATAATATTAAGCCAATCCATAGAACACTTTTAGCATGGGATTGAATATAATATGAAATCTTCAATTGATTTTACCTGGAGGCATATTCCCCTGCTCCTCTTTAACAGCCGCTCCCAGCCTTTCCAACCTTAACGGCTTTTTAATAAATTGGCCGGCACCAAGTTTTTGGGTTTCCCTGTCATCATCAGTTTCAGCGAACTCACTGACAATGATGGCCTTGTGATTCGGATGGATCTATATTATCCGCTCGTAGGTCTCACGGCCATTTATCCAGGGGTTCATAATCATATCCAGCAAAATTAAATCAGCGATATTTTCTCTCAAATAGTCAATGGCTTCCTCCCCGCTGGAAACGGCATGAATTCTATAACCGAGGGTTTTCAACATTTTGGTTGATATATCTCTTTGTCTCTCCACATCATCGATGACCAGAAGGCGCTCCCGGTTTCCATTTAAATCTTTAATCCGATAAACAAGGAGACATGTACATTATGCTTTTCATTGATTTCCTTCACCGCCAAGAGAATATGTTTTTGGGTTATGTTTTTAGGAATCATCAAAATGCTCCTTTCGTTGAATTCTTCAATTAATATCGGCAGCTTTAGATAATTTCTTAAACTTATGTCCTGCAAAGTAGAGTAGACAATCAATTTTATGTTGGATACAGCAACCCCAGTTAAATCCGCTGCGCTCGTCTTCTGCGAAGAATTGAATGGGGTGAAAGGATCTCAGGCTAAGAGTTGAGCGGCATAACAAAGGATATATTGAATCTACCAAAAACAGGCGTCCGCTTAAACTAATCTACTAGGAAGCCTGCCTTACTCAGCAAGATGCCCTCCGAAAAGAAAAATATCTCAAAACCTGGCAAGGCAGACAATTCCTCCAAGAATAAAGGGGTCTTCATTCTTGACATACAGTGAGGAATGAAGACCCCTATTTTTTTTGTTATATGTTTGTCCAACTGGGTTCTATTTTTTACTTTAAACTCTGAGCTTGCATTTCTAGCAAGAAGATTTTCATAATTATACCTATCAAAATCAGATCCTGCATTGCGGAATGCGCTCGCTATTGCGTTTCAGTCTTAAACTGCCGCCGGCTCCTTTTTAATACCCTAAAGCCCAGCCATCTTTTCTCCTATCCGAGCCCCCCAGGAGCACATTCTGGAGCCGGTTTAAATACATGGCCTGACCGCCACCCACCTGGTTGATGGCGGTGTCGGGCATCAAGATGGCGTGCCCCTTCGCTTCCAATACAGCAGCCGTCTCAACCGGGATGCCCGCTTCCAGGTACACCTCTCTCTCCTGCATAGAAAAAGGTGTCGCACCTTGAATAGTGAATAAGGAGAAGACCATTCACTGTTCAACGGTCTGTTGCCTGAATCGATATTTTGTGAGCGCAAATTATGATGAATGCCTTTTATTTTCTGAATTGGTTTTTACTGCCGCTCAGCCAGTGATC
>CACVKW010001492.1 GCA_902749685.1 Olavius sp. associated proteobacterium Delta 1
CAGCCGGATCAGTCGTTTCCGATACCGCACGCGCTATTTTACGGATTCGGGCATCATCGGTTCAAAGGAATTCGTGGCTGAAAATTACCAGCGATTTAGACATCTATTTCACTCAAAGCATTAAAAAAAACCCAAACCGATCAAAGGCTTGGATGGAATGTATTCGTTAAAGCGACTATCTGAAGTGATATGAAAAGCAGGTCGTACCCTGACAGTACAAGCTCACCCATTACAATCTTTTCGATATAGACAAAATAGGAGACTCATATAGGAAAATAGGGGACTGAGTTGACTTATTTGTGTTATGCAATTTCGTATAACCGACGTCATCGTCGCTGGGGGCATTTATTTCAAAACCGTTACAAATCGATTATCTGCGATGAAGATGCCTATTTTACCGAGCTGGTGCGTTATATTCATTTAAACCCGTTGCGGGCTGAGTTAGTTAAAAATTTTGCCCAATTAGACCGCTATCGCTGGTGCGGGCACGGTGCTTTGATAGGCAAAGTTGAAATTGACTGGCAGGATCGGGACTTTGTATTGAAATGGTTTGGCAAAAAGGAAGGCGAGGCAAAGAATGCTTATCGCAATTGAAGAATTAAAAGCGGGAAGCCGGC
>CACVKW010001493.1 GCA_902749685.1 Olavius sp. associated proteobacterium Delta 1
CGTTGAAATTCACCGATAGTGTCCTGTTAGATATCCAGCATCGAGTATCAAGCATCCAGCATCAGCCCGGAAAAAGCAACGATCTCAGGCATAACGACCAGGC
>CACVKW010001494.1 GCA_902749685.1 Olavius sp. associated proteobacterium Delta 1
TTCCATAAGCTTCAATCCGTGCTCCTCGACGATTTGCCGTCCTCTCATCGCGGACTCGCTCGCCGTCGAGGACGCGATGTTCAGTCTTTTCGATATCGACACCGCGCTCATCCCTAGTTCTCGCGTCCCCCAATAACATAGCACGCTCCGGGCCTGTACCATTCTTCGTTGCTTGCCACCCGTCAATAACTCATTGAAA
>CACVKW010001495.1 GCA_902749685.1 Olavius sp. associated proteobacterium Delta 1
CTGCTGCAATGAAGACCATTGAAAGTATTGACTGATCCTGGATTCTGGTTTCTGGATACTGGATGTCGTTGAAATTCACCGATAGTGTCCTGTTAGATATC
>CACVKW010001496.1 GCA_902749685.1 Olavius sp. associated proteobacterium Delta 1
GACGTTTAACTTTTCTCAAGATGTGATTTTTACGAACGCGCAGCTCCAGATTAAATGCGGTGTAAAAAAGTTTGTTTTGAACTTTTGGCTGGCGACCCAACATGATGACAATTCTCCGCTAAAGTTATATTTAACGGTACTTTAGCAGATACAATGACTCTAATCAACTATTATTCGGGGGTTTATGCTTATTTGTTAATGCAGAAATCACACTAAGCCTGGGTTTGTTGCTAACAACTCGATTTGGGCAACAGCCCGTGAAGACTTGACCCCTTTGTCCTTTCTGGCGCGTCTGGCAACGCGAGTTAAGGATAAACGCGTATTGAAACTCATCCGCAGTTTTTTGAATTCCGGGGTCATGATCGGCGGCCTCGAGCAGCCGACCCAAGAAGGCACTCCCCAGGGCGGGCCGCTTTCACCGATTTTATCCAATATCGTTCTGGACGAACTTGATAAAGAGTTGGAAAAGCGTGGACTGTGCTTTGTCCGTTATGCCGACGACTGTGTTATCTTTGTCAGAAGCAAGCGGGCAGGAGATCGAGTAATGCAAAGTGTCAGTCCCGCTGAAAGCGGGACTGAAGGCAAACCGGGAAAATAGCGCTGTCGGTCGTCCTTAGGATCGCAAGTATCTGGGGTTTTGCCTGACGAATTCACGCAAAAGCCCCAAGATTCGTATCCACTGGAAGACGATCAAACGGTTTAAGCAGCGGGTGTGTGAGATTACCTCCCGTCGACGGGGGCGCAGTCTCTGCCAGGTGATCGATGAGCTGAATCAGTTCATCAGCGGGTGGTGGAACTATTACGGATTGACCGAATCGTTCAACCGCTTACGTCCATTGGCTCATTGGATCAGACGCCGTCTGCGGGCGATAGTCTGAAAGCATTGGAAAAACCGCAAAACCCGTGTGGGTGAACTCCTGAAAAGAGGAGTGTCCCGCAACTATGCCGTCACGACAGGCTGTGCCCGTAAAGGCCTCTGGCGGATGAGCAAAGTAAACCCTATAGTAGCATAAAATTTTGAAATCCAACTTCGCTGCTGCAATGAAGACCATTGAAAGTATTGACTGATCCTGGATTCTGGTTTCTGGATCCTGGATGTCGTTGAA
>CACVKW010001497.1 GCA_902749685.1 Olavius sp. associated proteobacterium Delta 1
CCGGATGAAACACACCTACCCGCGTGCCATTCAGATGGTGCAAAACGGCATTGTGGACGTCAGGTCGCTGGTAACCCATCGTTTTCCACTATCCGAATTCAAAGCG
>CACVKW010001498.1 GCA_902749685.1 Olavius sp. associated proteobacterium Delta 1
ATTAACAACCACCCTACATATAAGGAGGATTTTTTTCAATGACTCGTATTATTACTCACTTTATGACTCATTCTAAACCCGTTTTTGGACAAGAGTGAAT
>CACVKW010001499.1 GCA_902749685.1 Olavius sp. associated proteobacterium Delta 1
CTCCTGGGCGGCTTTTAATACGGTCTCAACGAAATCCCCCTGGCCCAGGATGCGCTCATCGCCCTTCATCCTGCTTTTGCAGTTGCGCATGGCTCTTAATGCGGACCATCCTCCGGCGCTTC
>CACVKW010001500.1 GCA_902749685.1 Olavius sp. associated proteobacterium Delta 1
ACCCTAACATTGCATAAATTCTTGTCATCTAGCCTGGCCGTTATGTCTGAGATCGTTGCTTTTTCCGGGCAGATGCTGGATGCTTGATACTTGATGCTGG
>CACVKW010001501.1 GCA_902749685.1 Olavius sp. associated proteobacterium Delta 1
AATATGCACCGTCCCCACGCACCATCTATAGACTTTTTCTTGCCTAACCACCTTCAGCCTCTAATTGACAGTCTTCTTGTTAGTTCTTACGTTTTGGTGCATCAGCGGATCATTCCCGAAACTATTTTATATTTGCTGTTATGAAACCTCATGCCAGAGACCGTTTGCTAATT
>CACVKW010001502.1 GCA_902749685.1 Olavius sp. associated proteobacterium Delta 1
CTAAATCGCTGGTAATTTTCAGCCACGAATTCCTTTGAACCGATGATGCCCGAATCCGTAAAATAGCGCGTGCGGTATCGGAAACGACTGATCCGGCTGATTTCAAATTCTTTTTTGCGCTCCTTAGCAACAACTTTATCCTCAATGACCTTGGCCTGCATCTTGTCGGGACGGCTTA
>CACVKW010001503.1 GCA_902749685.1 Olavius sp. associated proteobacterium Delta 1
CTCAGGTAACATATATGCCCCGGATAAAATTAATCTGAGAATATCTCAAGCTTTGAAAATAATCAGAAAATTTAAGTAAAGAAAATCCGGAATTCAACAGTGGGATGCTGATGTAAAAGCATTCATTCCTGCACCTAAACCTAAGACATTGGAGGACTGCACACCCCACGAAAAGGCCTGCCTGGGCCTCCACCGGATGATCGGTGAGATGTTGGGCGAAAGTCGGCGGCTGCACCCGAAAGCCGAAAAATATCAAGGTGTGATTTACCAGCGTCAGGCGGCACAAAGGCTGCTGGCCATGTTGGAAGAATATGGTGGAGCAATGCTTTGCGATGGGGTTGGACTGGGTAAAACCTATGTAACGACAACGCTGATCGTCCATTATGCAAACATGTGGCGAGATATCCATAAGGACGTAGATAATGTTTTTCGAACAGATCCGTTTCGCATTACAGTGTTGGCACCAAACTCCGTTGTCAGCACGTGGCAGCGGGAGGCCCTGCCACCTCTTGCTGCTTTCGGAGTTCCGTTGTCAAGTGTCAGAGTATTTTCCCACACCAAGCTTTCACGAATGACGAGATCGAGCGCTGTCCTTAAAAGAAGCTCCGCCCAGAAACTCAGCGATTTAGAGCACTTGCTTCTGTCTGATTTCGTGGTGGTGGACGAAGCTCACAATTTTCGGTCGGTATCAGCAAGACGCACCGTTGTCTTGCGTGACCTTCTGCGGTTGCAATCTCGCAAGGACATAAATCGACGGGTCGTTCTTTTGACGGCAACTCCGGTAAACAACAGTCTTGACGATCTTCAGCAGGAAGTTTCCTTACTCTATTCGCGTCCGATTCCTTTGTCGGACGCTGCCACCTCCGATGGCTATCGTAGGCAGGCACTAAACGAGGTTCTGAAACGCTGCAAACGAGCACGTGGGAAACGAGGGCCGAAAGGTGACGTTGCTCCTTTGGTCATTCACGGAGATCCGGCTGCCAGATTTTCGGTGGCAAACGATTTTCGAGACGACCTAAATTTTGGCCCAAATGTTCAGCGCATAGGCGATTACCTCAAAGAACAAGACAAAAAGCTGAAAAGATACCAAGACGAAATACGTGATGCGTCCCAGCTCCGGACTCAGTCAAGCTCTGAAAGATCCCCGATCCGTATTGCGGACGAGCTATTGGATCGTATTGTCGTCCAGCGCTCCCGAAACCTTTGTAAAGAAATCGAATACCAGCAAGGCTCAGATATCGAGTTGTTGTTCAGGCCAGACGCCGATGTGCCTGAAAAGCTATATTATTCTGACGAATACGACGGCATCCAGGATGTTTTATCTCGTTTTTTACCGCTTTTTGACACGGGCCAAGATGCTGACGATCGTCGACTTAGCTTGAAGGTGTACATGTGGTACGACATTAAAGAGGGATTCAAAACCCCGGACGAAGTTTCTCCGGTGGTCGGACTCCAGCGGATTCTGGTTCTAAAACGCCTGGAAAGTAGTCCGGTGGCTTTCTTGATTACCCTTCTGCGCCTAACTGTTTTACACGCCTATCGGGTTAACGAACTATTAAATCTCTGTAAAGACATCAAAGATGATGCTCGCAGCAAAACCTTGCAATTCGATGTGAAACGTTTGGTGAAGTCACAGAAGCTTGACGATCTTGACAAGATTTTTTCTCTGGCGACCGGGGAGACGATTAAGGATTTACGATCGGGATTCATTAAGCACCTTAGTGGAGCCTACGGTAGCTTTAAGTCAGTTGCCGACTGTGATGATCAGCCCGTGCAACTTTTGCTTTTTGACGAGGCATTCGAAGAAACCAGCTCGAAGAAGGATCAGATTGATCGTCTTTGGGAGCTGAAGGATACTCTGATCAAAGATCTGGATATCCTTCTGAACGTTACACCTGAGCTTTCCGATATCGTTTTCGGGCGCTTTTCGAGAAACGAATGGCCGAGACGGTTCACCGCAGGCGGTCAGGCCGTCGATTGGCCTACCTCACCCAGCTGGGGGCTCCGAATCATCACTGACGCAAAGCTTCGTCAGCTTGTGGCCCGACTTCTCAAAGCACGACGCGAGAAACAAAAGATTATTGTGTTTTCACAGTTCAGCGATCCTCTGGCCTACGTTTATTCGGTGCTTCGCGCCTGCGCTTCGTTTTCAAGGCAAGAATGGGCGACGGTGATAACGGGTCTTTCAGGGCTGGGGTTAGCCGGCTTGAAAGCCGATGAGGTTCGAAATCTGCTAAGTGTCATGGAGGTAATTACTGGAGATACAGAAGATCGAGATGCTGTGGTAAACGCTTTTTCACCATATTATCGAATTGGTCCTAATGCACCGACAACAGAGGGCGCAAATCGGCTGGAAACTGAAAATGTTCTTGCTGATTGGAAAGCGGCATGGCACAGAGCCATCGATAGACCCATTCACGTGCTATTTTCAACCGACGTTCTCGCTGAAGGTGTGAATTTACAGGACGCGGCAGCTCTGATTAATTTTGATGTCCACTGGAACCCGGTACGTATGATTCAGCGAGCTGGACGGATCGACCGTCGCTTGAATCCGGCGATTGAAAAAGAAACTTCTTTCACGGAGCTGGAATCATTGGCCCAAAAAATTGGAAAGCACGTCCCCCGTTATTACTGGCATAAAAGTCCGAACAAAGCACCACTGACCATCAATATGATTTTGCCGGATGCCCTTGAATCGGAACTCATGCTCCGTGAGCGCATCGCAACCAAAACCCTTGCAATCGATTTTACCCTCGGACTTGAACAAGGCACCGGGGCTGAAGCCCAGTGGATGGAGAATTACAAGTATCAGGGTATCTCCAGCCTGAACGCCTTTCAGAAGGATCGGGCAATAGAACAAATCGCCTCGTATCAGCAAAAACTCTCACGGCTTTTTACCGAACAAGGTATTAATCCACAATGGTCGGAGTCGCTTAACGGGTGGTTTAGAGATCTGAATGATAACCTAGCGGCCCCGCTGATAGGTAGAGCTCATTTGGGACGAAAAGGCGGTCAACTTCAAAATTACACCAGATACCTTGAGCCTGAACTGCGAGAGGGAATTCCTCACTGGTTATGGAGCCAGCAAAGATCTGGAGATTCTATACTCAATTTCTGGCTTTCCTTGGACGAAGAAACTTTCCCTCCAAAGACAATTAGAGATATCCCTTGGCGACCTAATGCATCAATCCCAATTAGTGCTGAGCACCTCTTACAAGCGGCTATCTACCTGATTGATTTAAGTGGAATGATCAAAGAGTTATCTCCAGAGGAGATCGGCCGGCCCTTGCTTCAGGGAATAACGGCATTTTCAGCAGGATTTCTAGGCTCAGAGGATGATCGGCGGCAGATTAATGTCTCTGAGTTTTTCCTGTTACAACTTAAAGCATTTCAAGAAAAAATACAAAGCATGGTGTAAATTAGAAGAAAAAAAATGTTTCTGATAATCACTCATACAGCCCATGAATCAAGGAGCTAACATGCTAAAGCGGGATGAATTTGTAAATTTTATTCTTGACGGTCATCACAAAAAAACCTCAACGAAAAAGGATGCCGATTCCGGTCCATCTCTTCCTGGAGTTTTTGATGAATTTGGATTTTCTCAAGAGGAGGCCAGTAAAACTGAAAAGAGTGAATCAAGTTTTGCTCGGCAGTTAATTGAGGCCTCCGGTTTTGGAAACGCTGAATATTTAGATCGAACCTCAGTGATCCTTGGTGACGATCCTGCCGCCAAGTACCTCCCTGAGAATGTATTTTATTGGGGGAAATCAAAGGACCGCCCCTATCAAACGCTTCTGTTCGAGCTAAATACTCCCGGTCTGGAATTATTGAATGGTACCTTATTCAGAAATGAACGCCCCCAGCGACTATTAGAAGATGCGCTCCATCGCCTGATCCAAAACACATTGACTGGTTTTCAAAAGGGGGGTGATAAGCGAACAGCATCTGTAAAGCAGGGCAAACAGCGGGAAACAATTTGTATTATTTCAGTCCGCGATGATCGTGATGAAAATGAAAATGCTTTTAGTCTCGTGTGTTTAGGCACACGAAGTGCTGCCTTCGATTCATTAGAGACTTTCTATATTCGAGAAACTGCTAGAAACTGGGAAAGACCACTTGCAGAGGAACATCTGGGCAGGCTTTATGATCGCCATTTTAAAAAAATTATTGGGGCTAAATGGCAGGATGCTTTTATCACCGGCGCAGAGCGTCAACTTGCTCGAAAGCTTCTGAACACTTGTATCGAGCCAAAGCCGAAGGTAGAAAAAATTGAAAAAGATACAGTTAACCTTCTGGAAGAAATAGCAGGAAGCTTTGGACTTAGGAGAAAAGGAGGTAAAAAAGGGCGACGCCTTACTGCCTATGACCTACCGAAAGATCATGACATTGGCATGAATCCAGAGGAAGTTGAAAAAAAGGGAGGGAAAAATCCTTTTGGAGGAATGACTCTTCGCGATGAAGGGAATCATCTATTAGGGTATATTATTTATTGCCTTGATGAAGTGAAAGACGCAGATACACTACGTAACTTTTTGGAGTCATATAATAGATTTCATAATGTGCTTGTTATATATCCTGATGGTGACTACGCTACATTGGAACTATGGCAAGGTAATAAAAAATTGGAAGGACGATTAACCAAGCGAGGGGCAAATTTTGAAGGTGAAGGCAAAGTGGTTAATCTTTTGACACGATTTTTCGTAGTAAGCAAAGCTGATATAAAAAATCCGGATGAACTTGCAGAGGAATTGGCATATAGGGCACGCTATTTAAGGCGTCTGGCTTTAAAGCAGCTAAATGAAGAAGCATCAAGTGGAGGTGATTTATTTAATCTCTATAAAATGAGCAAGAAAGCTCTAATAGATGACCAAACTCATGATGAATTCGCTGATGCCTATGCCCAAACTCTAACATACGGTTTATTGTCTGCTAGGTGGATATCAATTAATGATTTTCTTGAAAATAAATTAAGATTTACTCGTGAAAGGGCTTTGAAATATTTCCCGCCCTCAAGCCCATTCCTTAAAGAATTTTTTTCAGCCGTTTTAAAAGCAAGTTTTGAATCACTCTTGTCCAAAAACGGGTTTAGAATGAGTCATAAAGTGAGTAATAATACGAGTCATTGAAAAAAATCCTCCTTATATGTAGGGTCACTCTTGTCCA
>CACVKW010001504.1 GCA_902749685.1 Olavius sp. associated proteobacterium Delta 1
CAGCATCAAGTATCAAGCATCCAGCATCTGCCCGGAAAAAGCAACGATCTCAGACATAACGGCCAGGCTTGATGACAAGAATTTATGCAACGTTAGGGTGAATTTAGTTAGACAGATCTTTGCCCCGCAACGCAAAGCTTGCGGTGCCGATAACTCCGAATAAGAAAGCTACCAGAAAATTTACCTGTGGTTCGATTAGCCACAGGAAGGCTCCGCCGAAAGCTGCTATGGAAACGATCACATCGCGCATCAGGTAATAAAGGCCGAACATGGCTGCTTTTCTGTCTTCGGGCGCCAGGTCCATAATAAGCGCTTTGCGGGTGGGTTCACCGAATTCTTTGAGCCCCCTTAAAATAAAGGCGAATGCCAGAAATTCAAATGATCCGGCGAAAAGAAGCGCAAGCGGAAACAAGGTGAAAAATATAAATGTGATGACCACAAACGGTTTTTTGGTGCTGCGGTCCGCGAGATAGGCCACGGGAATGTAGACGAGCATTGCGGTGGCCATCTCAATGCTGGTTAAAATACCGAACTGAAATGCGGTAACCGGCGCTTGGATGACCTTCATGCACCAGACAACGACAAAGGCATAGGGAATTTGCTCACAAAACCGAACCAGAATATCGGAAACCAGCAACCGCCTTAAGGCCGGTGACATTTCACGAAAGAGGCGCAGGGGATTTTTTTCGGGTTTCTTGGATTGCGTGCGGTCGGATTCCCGGGCGGGATCTTCTGCGATCATTTTTTGCTGCATAACAGCGGCCAGGACCGCCAGGAGCAGTGCAACGACGAATGCCAGCCGGACGCCATCTCTTTCGCCCCATATGCCGATAGACAAACCACCGATGATCGGCCCCAGCGCCATCGGAATTCGCCGCACCAGTGAATGCATGGAAACACCCATGGTGCGTTTGTTCATGGGCAGCATTCTGGCAACAAGGCTCATGGTCGCCGGCAGCGATATCGCAGACCAGGATAGAAAAAACAGGGCCCCCACCAGGACTGCCGGCCACGCCGGAATCAGGATGACCAACAAATATCCGAACATGGCAAACAGGTTGAAAACCAGCAGTGCTTTTTTGAATCCCATGCGGTCCGAAAGGTACCCGCCAGGAAAGGCGTACAATGCGGACATCAAATTATCAAGGCCGTTAAGCAACCCGATGACGATAGGACCTCCGCCCAGGGCAATCAGGTAAATCGGCAGAAACCGCTCAGCCATCCGCTCGCCCATGCCAACCAGGATGACCATGAAAAGCATGCCGATGGTGCTGCGCTGCAAACCTAAAAAAGTTGATAAGCGTAGAATTTGATTCATGTTGCTGGATTCGGCAGGCGCAGGGCTCAAGGCGCACGGCGCACGGTTTAAGGCAGATGAATCTGGCTCCTGGATACTGGTTTCTGGATGCGGGGTACTAAATGAGTTGATTGTGTTTCTATAATTAGGACCAATCCTTTAGACCTAATCAACCAGTCAACTAGGGGATAACTTAATAAACCAGTCAACTAATCAACTATTCAACGAGTCTACCAATCAACTTTGCCTTTCCCTGGCCACTTCCAGCCGGCACCAGGCATACAGGGCGTCATAAACTTCAAACTGCATTTCCAGGTTTGCCAGATCATCCGGGAACCTTACGCTGTAACCAACCGCGATTGCTTCAAGGCCGGCAGCGATCGGGTCGTTTTCCATCCGGTCAGTGTCCGCGGCATTAACGATTTTGGCCATTCGCAATAAGGCTTTATCGGTTAAACCATACTGCTGGATAATGACGTCAAACGTGCAAAGATCCCCCTGGTGATGAAGCTCTGCACCGGGGGTATCAAAAGCAATCGCCCCTTTTTGTTGGGCGATTTCCAACACCTTGCTTTTGGGTGCAAATAAAAATTCCGCATCGGAGTCTATAAAACGAGTTATCAACCATGGACAGGCGACCCTGTCCACGTGGACATGTGATCGAGTTATCCATTTCATGTTGAACTCCTAAAATAAGACAATAAGAGGGGTTTAAGGTTTAGGTTTCGGGTTTTATGATTCAAAGTGCAAGATTATAGGTGCAAAGCAAAAGAACAGAATCGGTCATATTGCCCCTTGCGAGCTTGAGCTAAATCACCAACAATTCTGATTTACACCCCTGTTAAAAGATAGCTTTTTTGATGAATTTTTCATCTTTGAGGAAAAAATTGTTCTTAGTAATTAAAATTTCCATTTATCAATTAGCTTTTGTTTGAACTATGTTTAGATCCCTATATTCTCGATTAACATCGAAAAATGCAATCAAAATTATTACTATTAGAAGGATATCCATGAAAATTAATATCCACTTAAAGTAATTTAGATTTTGCATGCTTTCGATCAGAATGTATCCAACAGCTGATATTAAAATTGGTACGATAATTATCAACCGGCCTAGATTGGGATAGGAAAGGACTTTTGAACTCTGCCTGAATTTGTGTTGAAAATCTTCCCACGTAAAAATATCATCTCTACCTAAAATAGTGCATATTTTGGGCCTAATTTCATTATGAAGGTAAAATGCTAATTTGATGACACAATCATCATGCCAGTTGTAAAGAAATACCAAGATAGTTTAAATTATTGGGATAATCATTAAAACGAGACTGTTTGAAGCGCCAGATTTATCGGACCACAATCCAGCTATGACAGCGCCAATTAGTAGAACAAGATATTTTAAAATTGTATTTTTTTCTTTCAATCGCAAAATAATTTCTTCTCTAGTCAGCTCATAGTCTTTTAGATGGATACTTAATAATGATTCCTCAGAGTTATTTAATGATTTTTGTGCCATAACTTTGGACCTCGGGACTATTGTAAAGTTCAAAACGCCTTCTTCCCCGTTTTTGCCCTTTGCTGTTCCTGTTCTTCTTTTTCTCTTCTTTCCGTATTATTGAGTAGTTTTAAATTGTCAGTATAATAAATCACGATTTGATGATCGATATTGCCGAATCGATCGGGTATGCGGGATACGATTAATATGTCGCCGTTTTTCTTCCAGAACAAAGATTTCCCATTTTCTTCTTTCCAATCGATGACTTCCGGCAGACCGTATTTTTCCTGCAGGGTTTCGACGGTATTTGCTTCATCCACTTTGAAGTTGATTTTGAATAGAATCGGAGTTTTGGTGTAATCTGAAAAAACAAGTTCAACAAGACTAAACGGCACATTTCTTTTCTGAGCGTAGCGATACATCAGCTTTACCGTATTGTGCTCAACCCTTTCTCCGGGTGGAGAGTTTAGTTTTTGATTAAGCGCCGCTAATTCCGGGAAATGCCTTTTTAAAAATCCGCGGTAGTTAATTTCTAAATCCAGAATACTACGGCGTTCGATCGCATCGCGACCAAGCTTGTTATTCAAATCACTCCTGACGCCTTTTGTTAACTTAATCGTTTTTCCAAGGTCAAAAAACGTAAAACTTTCCGTATCAGTCGGCAGTGAAGATTGGTCGGCAGAGTCATGATTGTCACTGCAGGATACTAAGATCGGCAGGGATGAGATTATAAATGCAATCCCTAAGCGTACCGTTTTGTGTGGCAAATTCCGAAGATTGATAAACTTCATTAGAAGACCTCAGATGATTGAATATTTACGATTGAATATTGAATATTCAATTTGCAATCTTCAATTCCGGCTTGTCCGGATTAGGGTTTAGGTATACTTCCCATGAAAAAGGAATACCGGCCGGCCCGGCGGTCATCGAAATATTGTAATAGTGTTGCTTCAATTACGCGGAAGGCTATTTCTCCCCACGGGATATCGTTTTCACTAAACAATTTGACTTCAAGACTTTCTCTGCCTGCCTGGAAGCTGTTGCCTTTCAGTCGGGCCCGAAACATTAAATAAATCTGGTCTGCATGACAAATATTATATAACGCATATGGTGCCAAAATTTCAACCCTGGCCCGGGCTTCTTCGAGTGTCTCGCGTTTCGCGCCTGCGGCAACGGATTCTCCGTTTTCCAGATAGCCTGCCGGCAGTGTCCATTTTCCATAACCGGGCTCGATGGCACGACGGCATAGTAAAATTTGATCTTCCGTTTCCGGAATGCATCCGACCACCAGTTTGGGATTCTGATAGTGGACCACACCGCATGATTCACAATAAAACCTCGAACGATCATCACCCGGCGGCGTCCGGTGTGTCATCGGCTGACCACAATTGCTGCAGAAGTTCATTTAACAATCCGATTTGGCTTATCAGAGCATATCATCATTTGACCGGCTTCCCATGGTCTACAGTTTATTAAATTCTCCTACAATCCCAACATGATATAATCAGCATCCGATTGATCAATGGTTTCAGAATCGATTACGCCTTTTATTTCAGGCAGGATAACCGCATGGGAAACTTCTGAACGTTTGCGGATTTGTCTTGGAATGGCATTTTTCTGCGCATGCCCGGTGCCGGTTAAAACGACAACCATTGCGTTCGGGTTTTTATTCAGGTAATCGAGCGCATTGATGGCCATCACCGTATCCCACACCAGTTGAGCCTCACAAAAATAGGTAAAATTAAGTTTGCCGTGGGTATGACCGCCAAAGGCTTTTTTAATGTAGTCCATGTATTCTTTATCAACCCGGCAGGCAATGTTCGACAGTTTGCCTTTTTGCTCTTTGTTAAGAGACTTAAATCCCTGGCGTGACACTTGCCGGGTAATATCCCGCGATACATTGAGCCCGATCAACGGTATCTTCTTTTTTCGGGCGTAGTCAAAAATCACACGGTAATTTTCCCAGGAATACCCCCAATTGTCGTAAAATATTTCCAGAAAATCTTTTTCGTCGATATTACCGGCCACCCATCGATCCAGCGTCTGCTGGCTGTCACTGCGGAACATTTCCAGCCCGATAGCCACCTGAGTACCTGACTCTTTGAGCGTCCGTATGACATCCACCTGAGCCTCGTGGTGGTTTATATTACTGTGGTGCTCGCCAACGAGAATGATCCGATTTTTTTTGAGGTCGGAAATTGCATCGGAGATGACCAGTTCTTTATTATTTTGGAGATCATATATCCGGTGGGTTAAATGCGCCTGTACTGCTTCCAGCACGCCGAATAATACGACCACAGATAATATAATTGTAAAAATGCGCTTCATTTTAATATCCTTCGATACTGGGCTCTCGATACTCGATGCTCGATAAGGTCCAACAACTCCCGCCGTCGCCACCCAGGGCGTGACTTCCTACTTCAATTTATTCCACCTTCTCACTGCCCTTGATCCCATTCATGGATCAGCGGCGATTGTTCCACCGGCCAAAATCCCTTAGCCTGATTTTTGCCGCTTTGAAAGGCGAGATAACTGTATTTGCCATAATGTGTGATTTTTGCGGCCACAATCTCAGCATATTTCGTCGACAACGGCATGAACAGGGCGGTAATACGATTTTTCGCATAGGGATGATTAAACACCCCAAAAAAAGCATCGGACGACTTGTCATATACCGATTTTTCAAGTGAAAAAGATTTGGCTCGGATGTCGACTGCGGCTGGAATATTTTTTAAGAAATCTGCCGACCGGGGGCGTCCGATTATCAAAATGTCGTTTTCAGCCAGCCGTTGCCGGTTCAATTCATCTTCAGTAATAAATTTATTGTGTTTCAGGCCCAATGAAAGGGCCAGCGTTCTGGCGGCTTTCTCCAGAGCAGGATTCAGTTGATCGGACAGAACGGTTACCACCGACGATGAACTTTTTAGGGCATTGACGGCCGGCGGTATTTCCGCTGGGGCTAGCCGTCTAAAAATATCATTAGCGGGATCGGCCGTGAGTTTCAGGGGCGGATCGGCGCTGTTCAGCTCAAAAAATGTCACCTGGTCGGATACGCTTATTTTTCGTGTAATTGTCTGTTGCCCGGTTTCAAGTGCCAGCGTTAAGGAAAAGTCATAAAAGGGCAGATCCTGGGTGATTTTTCCGGTGACTTGCCAGCTGTTACCGGTGTGGTTCGCCGAAACGGCATCCAGGGAAATGCGTGGGGCACCCTTGCGGTAGACCCACTGGTCAAAGAAATTCTGCAGGGATTGTTTTCCCCGGTTTTCAAAGGTCCGCTGCAGGTCGGACCAGGAGGTCTGCCGGAACAGGCGGGCCCGATACAGATCGCGCAAGCTTCCCCAGAAGGCTTCTTCACCGATCAACTGCCGGATCATATGGAAGACCATGGCACTTTTGTCATAGCCGATGGTCTTGGTGACCGGATTGTAGCGACTCTGAAACTGGCTCAGCGCAAAATCATTGTCCGGCCGGACGAGCGTTGCAAAGTTTCTCAACCACTGTCGCCTTGCATCCAGGGCCGCTTTTTCTGATTTCATTTCCTTAAACAGATAATCCGCCACATATGACGTTAAGCCTTCACTCCAGTTGCCCGTGTCGTAATCTACATATACACCGTTTCCCCACCAGCAGTGAGCTATTTCATGCCCCAGGCTGGTATGAACGATAAACGGCAATCGCAGCACCGTTCCTCCCATCAATGTGTAGGAAGGAAAACCGAATCCGGTCGGGAAGAAGTTTTCAACTACGGCGAATTTTTGAAAGGGATATGTACCGAATAGATCCGAATAAAGGGCAATATAGCCGGCGGTGGCACGCAGGTATGAGGCGGCCAGATGCTGGTTTTGTGGTAACAGGTAGGTTGCCGCCGTCACCTGGCCCACTGATTTTTCCTCAACCACATAACGGGCAACTGACAGAGCCAGACCCCGGACCGGATAATCCACTTCCCAGATGGATATGGTTTTTCCGTTTTCGGTTAAATGCCCCCGGGAGCGGCCCGCAGTGACGGCAATCAATCCGGCCGGAGCATCGACTGTGACCCGATAAGTTGCCTGGCCGTTTATCAGTTCAGGATACCATCCGGCACCGGCCAGCAAGAAACTGCCCTTGGGCGAGATCGTTCCGGTTACCCCATAACCGGGGTTTTCCGTGTTTACGGGACGCAGCGGAACCGGATCGTCAAAAATCCCGCTATAATGAATTCTGATTTGCAATTCAGCGGCTTGTTCTTGGGGCTCAAGGTATAGCAGCAAACGGCCGCTATTGAATTCAAAATCACGCGGATCACCGCCCACCATAACTTTGATCTGAGTCAGATTTTCCGAAACACGGAAAGCCAGAATTCCGGTATCATCTGTTTGAACCGTGATATCATCCCTGCCGATCAGCTTCATTTCCGCCGGAACCAGTTCGATATGAAGGTGGTGCGCCGCACTTAGAGCGGCAGCCTGTGAAGCTGCGGTAGAGGCAAATAGAGCTAAAAATGCTGCCAAAAACATTAAACAGCGTTTAAATGGTGATATATTTGGATGTTTCTTCATTCGATTATAATTAGGGTCTTAAATTTAAAGTTTTGCCCTCCAGAGCGGATCTACGACATTTTTGATGAAAATTATTCTCGCAAAGTCGCAAAGCACGCAAAGGTAAAGCAATAATTAAATCTTGGCGTCTTGGCTTGAGACCTTTTCGGCTCCGGTTTATCCGAATTAGGACATAGATTTACAAAAACCCAGGTTGAGCGATTCAAGGTTCCGGCTTCCATTGATTTATCTTTTTAGAACAATTTAAGTACGATGGAGGATATGTCAAAGGTTGATCGCGGGAATAAAAACGGCCGAAAACAGATCCGGCGTTTGGTGCTCATGCCTGAAAATAACCTGTTCGGTCGTGAGCTCGGGGCCGAACGGCTCGTTGCAGGCTAATCCGCGCAACCTAGAATCAGTCATATTGACTTTCCAAGCTATCGCTTTAATTTATAACCTGATCATGTTCAAAAAGCCCGGATCCGAAGCCGCTGAAAGCGAAGTTCAATTTAAATACTTAAACCGATGGGAACACTAAATAATTGCAAAAAGATTTGGAAATATTATCTTTTTGCGCTTTGTCACTTTGGCCTTTGGGTAACCCATGGGTGAATTTGTTTAGGAGAAAATTATGGCGAAAAATAAGCAAAAAGATAATGCTCAGTATGTTCGCAAAGAAACTTTCTGGCTGGGCGCACTTTTGGCCCTGGCGGTGGGCTTTTTCGGCGGAGTGATGTTTGCTGTGCTAAAATCCGATTCGGGAGCCATACCGGGCAGGCCTCAAGCCCAGGCACCGCAAGCACAGGTTGCCACGCCCGCTCGACCCAATATGATTGCGTCACTTGAAGATGAAACCGCCAAAAATCCACAGAATACGAAAGCATGGGTTCAGCTGGGAAACGAATATTTTGATTCCAGTCAGCACGAAAAGGCCATCTGGGCTTACCGCAAAGCTTTGGAACTGGATTCTAACAATGCCAATGTCTGGACCGATCTGGGTGTCATGTATCGGCGCAGCGGCAAACCGCAAGAAGCCCTGCAAGCATTTGATAAAGCCATCGAGGTAGATCCCAAACATGAGCCTTCGCGGTTAAACAAAGGAATCGTGCTCCTGCACGATATGCAGAATTTTGACGGCGCCATTGCGGCCTGGGAAGCACTGCTGGCAGTAAACCCCATTGCCATGGCGCCCACCGGACGCTCGGTGGATGAAATGATTCAGCAGATGAAGAAGCAAAGGGGCCAGATGGGGCAGGGAACGGCTCAATAGTTTACTGAGTTCGTTGGGTTTGTTGAGTTTATTGAGTTGGATGATTAAGGAAGGCGAAAGGTAAAAGGATAAAGGTTAAAGGTGAAAGGGTGTAGGGTGTAGGGTATAGGGTTTAGGGTGTAAGGCGATATGAATTGATTGTTTGATTGAATTTCGTCATAATTTACATAATTGAGGGATCGGGTAGTTTTTCATGCCGATCCGCTCCGTGGATAATCGCCACCGAAATCGCATGAACTCGACCCTAAGGGTTCGTAATGAATGAACAGGAATCAAAATGAATACGGAATATTGTGGGCAACACCGGGATTGGATGCTAAAATAACACCGTCGTGCAAAGCTGTTCATTCATAACGATCCCTAATGGTCTCAGACAGCATCCGATTCCGCTGCCGATCATCCACTCCGCTAATTTCCTGGGCTTCTGATAAAAACTTCGCAATCCCTTGATATGAATTTTTCAGGGCGGATCAATTATTTGGGTACCTTTTGCCGTAAATCTCCTGAAGGTTCTGACGCGTGAAGTGATAGAGCGTGTTGCAGTAGTGGCAGCACATTTCCAGCGGAAACGGTCCATTATCACGGATATCTTTTAACTCATCTATCGGCAGCAATGTTAACAGGCTGTGCACCTTTTCCGGGTTGCAATGGCACATAAACTCGATGCGACGATTCGCTAAAAACTGCGGTGAATAATCCTTAAAGGTTTCGGTGACCAGCAATACCGGATCATTGTCTGTCGTAAATACCTCCCCCAGTGAAGGCAGGCGGGTTACCCGCTCTTCCAGGCTGGCCGTCAAATCATCATCTGCCCGGGGCATGGCCTGTAGAAACAATCCGCCGGCCCCCGTGACTTCACCCTTTTTATCAAATTTAATGCTCAGATTAAAGGCTGTGGGCACCTGCTCGGAAGTGAGGAAGTAGTTGGCCAGATCTTTGGCAATGTTGCCGTATTTTAGCATTACCTGCCCGGTAAACGGCTGCTTGGCATCTTCCAGGTATTTCGTCACGGAGAGAAATCCAGCACCGAAGAACGGGGACAGATCGAAATCTTCCATGGGGTTGTCCAGAGGGATGGGCACCTGTTTCAGAAATCCCCGGACTTCGCCGAAGGCGTTGGCCTCCACCACCAGCCCTTTGATCGGTCCTGAACAGTCAAACTTAATGCTGATCCGGTCATTGCTTTTTAAGTCGGCCGACATTAAGCCGGCACCTAAATAAGCCCGTCCCAGAACCAGGGTTTCCAGAATCCCCAGTTCGTGGTTGGCCCGCATCTCATTGACCATTCGCGTACCATTCATGATCACCCCGCGAATCGCCCCGTCTGCCAGCAGGAAGTTGTGCAAACGGTCTTTGGCACTGGCGATCAACTTTTCTTTAAGCGTCTCCCCGTATGGTTTTTTCTTTTGCATAGCGCAATTCATTCATGCTTATAAAACCTGGTTCTCTGGGCCAGGTTAGCCTAAACTGGCTGTACTGTAAACGAATGCCTAAAGTGATCTAAATTACCTAAAATCCACAATCCGCAATCCGCAATCGAATTATTCCAATTCTTTTTTCAATTCTAAAGACCGCTGATAATATTGCTTCAGCTTTTGCTGAACAGCGCCGTATACCGTGCCTTTTGGAAAATTACCGTCCCGGTCCGCTTTGCCGGCCGGCGTGCCGGTTAGTATTTCGATGCCGTCTTCAACCGTTGCAACTTGATACACGTGAAATTTACGTTTTTTGACGGCATCGATGACTTCCTTGCTGAGCATGAGGTTTCTTTGATTGGCCCGGGGTATCATCACACCCTGTTTCCCCGTAAAACCCTTGGTTTTGCAAACTTCATAAAACCCCTCGATTTTATGATTGACACCGCCGATGGCCTGGATTTGTCCTTTTTGATTGACGGACCCGGTGACGGCAATCCCCTGTTTGATGGGGATATCCGAAAGGCTGGAAAGAATAGCATACAATTCGGTGGATGAGGCACTGTCGCCGTCGATGCCATCGTAGCTTTGTTCAAAGGTGATGCTGATTGACAGGTTTAGCGGATAACTCTGGGCAAATGTTCTTCCCACGTAACCGGAGAGAATCAGCACCCCTTTATCATGGGTACTGCCGCTGAGATTGGCTTCCCGTTCGATGTTGATAACCCCTTCTTTGCCCATAAACGCTTCGGCCGTAATGCGAACCGGACGGCCAAAGGAGAATTCGCCGATCTGATAAACAGCCAGGGCATTAACCTGACCGACGACATCGCTATCCACATCAATCATGATGGTCTCGTCGCGATAGGAATCGTGGATTTTTTCTTCATAGAGGTTGTAGCGGAAGCGATATTTGTTAAAGGCCTTGACCACATATTTATCGCTAACATACCTGGCGTTGTTTTTACGCGCCCAATAATCAGCTTCCCTTAAAACCCCCAGCAACGGACCGAAGCGAATGGAAAGTTTGTCTCTGTCGGACACGTATTTTTCGCCGTACTCCACGATGGTCGCCACACCTTTGGGCGTGAAGGCCAGCAGGTTTTCTTCCCGGCAAACCCGGGCAATGAATCGCGCATATTGTTGGACCGTATCCGCGTTTCTTTCCACTTCGTGGTCAAAATCGGCCCGGACCTTGAAGGTCTTGTTAAATCGCGGATCATAATTTTGCAGCACTTCAAAGGCATCATAGCTGCCCAGCAATATGACTTTTACTTTCAGGGGAATGGCCTCCGGACGCAGGGAAACCGTCCCAAACCCGCTTTCTTCGGCGATATCTTCGATTTGAATGCTTTTGTTTTGCAGCGCCCGCTTGAGTGCTTCCCAGACGTAGGGGTTCGTCAGCACGGATTCCATATCCATTATCAGAAAGCCGCCGTTGGCTTCCAGTAGAGAGCCGGCCTGAACCATGGTAAAATCTGTTGTAACGGTACCCATGTGGGCGCGTTTTTCGATACGACCCATTACATTGTGATAGGTCGGATTGGTTTCAAAGATGACCGGAGCCCCTTTCGGCGGTCCGTGATCTGTTAAGGGATTGATCTGGTAGCGGTGCAGTTTGGATTTTTGAGGAAGTAAAAATATGTTCTCTTCGCCGCTGCCGCCTTCTTCCGCGGGCATAAAAAAATTGACGTTTTCAATGATGTCCTGCTCAACTGCATCAATGTGGACCATGATATTACGGCTGTCTTTAAATTCGGACCTGATTTTCTCCAGGCGGGATTGAACGACGGATTGGGTGACTTCATCCATCAACTCTTCAACGTCGCTGCGCAGGGCGATGTTTAATTTGTCGACTTCCACCGATGACATTTCAATCTGGTTCTTGATCTGGCGGATATTTTCTTCAATTTCAGTTTTCTGATCAATTGAAAGGTTGTTAAAATCTTCCGCTGTGAGCGGTTGGCCATCGACCACGGGGACCGTCTCAAACTCTTCATCCGTTGTCAGAATCTGTAGATTTTTTTTCGCGGCATATGTTTCGATTTTTTGAAAAAGTCGACTTTGCTTCTCCGAATACCTGGTTTTTATTGCGGACAGCCGTTTGAGATACATTTCACTTTCAAATGCTGCCGGCAGGTCTTTTTTCAGAATCTGGATAAAGCGGTTTATTTTTTTGCTGAGTTGGACTGCTTTGCCGCTGGGAACTTCGATGGCGTGCGGGCGAAATTCATCTTTAAAATTATTGACCAGACACCAGTCATTCGGTTTGGGCAGTGTTCGGGCGTGCTTGGTCACATAATCTTGGACGATGGTGGATTTGCCGGTACCTTCGAGTCCCGTCACAAAGATATTATACCCGGAATGGTTCATATTCAGCCCGAATTCGAGTGCCTGCACCGCCCTTTCCTGGCCGATGACTTCATCCAGGGGTTTGATCTGCGAGGTGTTTTTAAATTTGAAAACTCTGTGGTCGCAGACACATCGGAGGTCGGCAGCTTTTAGCTCAAATTTTTGCGACAATTTTTGCGACATAATTAGGCTCCTGGTTGATTGGGAGGTTACGTTACTGGATTGATTCTTCAGGAATACAGATCTGGTACGGTCGAAAAAATGTAAAATAACCTACTGTTACGATACGATATTTTTATTTCAATGACAAGTTTGAAAGTAAAAGACAAAGATTCCAAATACCAATCATCAAAACAATGCGATCAATTATTCAGCATCTTTGGTTCTTTCTGTTTGGGATTTTGAATTTTGGTTATTGATATTTATTTGGGATTTGTATTTTGGTGCTTGGAATTTAAAGCTAACTACCTTGTAAATACTTCTGAAACCATTTTGCTGTATGAGATTTTTTGGTGAACTTTAATATTTCTTCGGGGGATCCGCTGGCAACCACCCGGCCGCCTTCGTCGCCGCCTTCGGGGCCCAGGTCGATAATATAGTCTGCTTCACGGATAATTTCCATGTTGTGTTCGATGACGGCCACGGTATTGCCTTCATCCACCAGTTTTTGAAGGACGTCGATCAAGCGCTGGACATCGGCCATGTGCAGGCCCGTGGTGGGTTCATCCAGGATGTAAAGGGTGTGCCCGTAGGAGCGCTTTACCAGTTGTTGGGCCAGTTTGATGCGCTGAGCTTCTCCGCCGGACAGGGTCGGGCTGGGCTGTCCCAGGCACAAATAACCCAGGCCGACATCACATACAAATTGCACGGCACGCCGGATAGTGGGGATGGCCGTAAAAAATCTGGCTGCTTCGGCAAAGGTCATTTCCAGGATTTCGGCGATGTTCTTGCCGCGATACTGAACGGCCAGGGTTTCGTTGTTGAAGCGTTTGCCCCGGCAGACGTCACAGGGCACATAGACATCGGGCAAAAAACTCATTGCCACCTTCGGCCGGCCCTGTCCCTTGCAGGTTTCGCATCGACCGGCGGCCACATTAAATGAAAAGCGGCCGGACGAATATCCTCTGGCACGGGCCGGCGGGGTCAGCGAGAATAATTTGCGAATTTCCGACAAAAACCCGACATAGGAAGCCGGTACCGAACGCGGTGTGCGGCCGATCGGACTGTGGTCGACTTCCAACACGCGCGCGAGATTCTGCCAGCCTTTAATATCCTTGCACCGGCCGGCCGGCCGGCGCTGCTTTAACAGTCGGTTGCGCAAACCGCGGTACAATGTTTCTTTGAGCAAGCTGGATTTTCCCGAACCGGAAACGCCGGAGACTGCAATCAGGCGGCCCAGCGGAATTTTAGAGTTAATATTCTTGAGGTTGTTGACGGCGGCTTTCTGAATCAAGATGGCGGGCAATTTTTTATAGGGCCGCAGGCGCGAGGTGATTTTTTTCGGATTTCCGTCGAGCAGGGCGCCGGTCACCGATAAGGGAACTTTTTTCAAGTCGCAAAGTTTGCCTGAAGCCACCACCAGACCGCCGCCCTGGCCGGCACCGGGTCCCAAATCGACAATGGTGTCGGCTTCGCGGATGGTTTCTTCATCATGCTCTACCACCAGAATCGTATTGCCCCGGTCGCGCAGCGTTTTCAGGGCATCGATCAGGATGCGGTTGTCCCGGGCGTGCAGCCCGATGGTGGGCTCGTCTAAAATATAGCAAACACCGGTCAAATTTGATCCCAGCTGGGCGGCCAGGCGAATTCGCTGAGCCTCACCACCGGAAAGGGTATTTCCGCTGCGGGCCAGGGAGAGATAGGACAACCCCAGCTGATTCAACAGTGCCAGACGGGCCAGCAGTTCGGCCACGATCGGCTCGGCCACCGGTTTTTCATGGGAGTTAAACGCCAGTTTTTTGATGAGTTGATAGACATCCCGCGCCGGTTTTTGAGTCAGATCCCAGATGCTGTACCGGCCGACCTTGACTGCCATAGCCTGCGGTTTCAAGCGACTGCCACTGCATTCGGAGCACACTTTCAGATCGGCGCCGTCCTCATTATCCGCTTCCCCAATGGTGCCGAGCCCGCCGCATTTCAGGCAGGCACCCTGTTTACTGTTAAAGGAAAACAGGCGTGGGTCGAGGCTCTCAAGACCGATACCACAGGTGGGGCAGATGCCATGCAGGCTGAATACATCGTCATTGCGTCCACGATCTACAATTATCAGCGTGCCGTTGCCTTCTTCCAGCGCCCGGTCTACCAGCCCCTCCAGGTCTTTGGCGGGCAGCCGTCCGATGACCAGATCAATGTTGTGCTCGTGATAACGGCTCAGGGCCTGGCCCTCTTTTATCGCTGTTATTTTACCGTCAATACGGGCCTTTTTAAGCCCCTGTTTACGGGCGCGCGCCAGCACATCTTTGTGAAAACCCTTGCGGCCGAACACTTTCGGGGCCAGCACGGTGGCTGCTTTATCCGGGTAACGCCGGCGGATCTGGTCGACAATGGCCGTCTGGGTTTGGGCCGACAATTTTCGGTCACAGCCCGGGCAATGCTGGATGCCGAGCTTGCTGTAAAGCAGTCGCAAATAATGATAGATTTCGGTCAGGGTGGCCACGGTGGAACGTCGGCTGGCATAGCTGGTGCGTTGTTCAATGGCCACCGTCGGAGCCAATCCGGTCACCAGGTCGACTTCCGGCCGTTCCAGAATCTTCATGTACTGGCGCACGTAGGGCGCCAAACTTTCAAGATAGCGGCGCTGGCCCTCGGCAAATAAAATATCAAAGGCCAGGGTGGATTTGCCGGAGCCGGACACACCGGTCAGCACCACCAATTCGTTGTGGGGCAATTCCAGGTCGATGTCTTTTAGATTATGCTCCCGGGCACCTTTCAAGGCAATCGCATTTGAAAGCGAAGCCTTGGTAAATGATGCCAACGGTTCGGCAACACCTGCGGGAATTGTTTTTTGGTGTTTCAACCTTCCGGTATCTTTCAGATAGGCTTTTAAAAATCGGCCGGTGTGTGATTTGATATTTTTGGCAATCTCCCCCGGGGGGCCGGTTGCCACTACCCGACCGCCGGCATCACCGCCATCCGGTCCCAGATCGATGACCCAGTCGGCGGTTTTAACGACATCCATATTATGTTCGATCACCAATACCGAGTTGCCGCCTTCCACCAGCCGCTGTAAAGCGGCCAGGAGCTTTGCGATATCATCAAAATGCAGGCCGGTGGTCGGCTCGTCAAATATGAACAGTTTTGGCGCGGCCTTCAGCGAACCGATTTTAACGTAGCGGGATAGTTTGAGACGCTGGGCTTCACCGCCGGACATGGTGTTGATCGGCTGCCCCAGGCGGATGTAGCCCAGTCCCACATCAGCCAGGGGCTGCAGCGCGGCAATGATTTTTTTACGATCCTTAAAAAACACCCGGGCCTGATTCACCGTCATGCTCAGGATATCATGAATGTTCTGCCCCCGGTAATGGACATCCAGCACATCGGATTTGAAGCGTTTGCCGCTGCAGTCCGGACAGGTGATATATACATCGGACAGAAACTGCATCTCCACCTTTTCAAACCCTTCGCCTTTGCAGGTTTCGCAGCGCCCGCCGGCCACATTAAAGGAAAAATGACCGGGACCCAGTCCTGCTGTCTGCGCCTCGGAAGTATCCGCCAACAGACGCCGAATCGGGTCCAGGGCTTTGGTGTAAGTCAAGGCATTGGCACGCGGCGTGCGACCGATCGCGCGCTGGTCCACCAGCACGACATCGGTAATGTGGTCTAAACCCATGATGGCAGTGTGTTCGCCGGGACGTCCCTCCTGATTTCCCAGGGCCCTCTTGGCGGCTTTATACAGGATTTCTTCCGCCAGAGTTGATTTGCCCGATCCGGAAACGCCGGTTAAGCAGACAAACAATCCCAGGGGGATACGAACATCAATTTGTTTCAGGTTATTTTCAGCGGCGCCCTTGATCGTCAACCAACGGCCGCGGCCCGGACTGCGCTGCCGGCCGGCCGCCGGTATTTTGCGCTGGCCTTTCAGGTACTGTCCGGTCAGGGAACCATTCACCTTGGCGGTGGGTCCGAAATACATAACCTGGCCGCCTTTTTCGCCCGCTTGAGGACCCAGATCCAGCAGGTTGTCGCTTTCGCGAATAATTTCGGGGTCGTGCTCCACCACCACGACGGTATTCGATAAATTGCGCAACCCTTTTAATATGCGAATCAGGCGATGATTATCACGGGGATGCAGGCCGATACTGGGCTCGTCCAGCACATAAAGCGTGTTGACCAGCGATGATCCCAATGCGGACGCCAGCGCGACCCGCTGGACCTCGCCGCCGGACAGGGTGCGGGATTGACGATCGAGGGTCAGATATTCCAGCCCGACATCCCTGAGATAGTTCAGACGATTGTTGACTTCCTGCAAGACAAGCAAGCCGGCTTCATCCCGGGCCGGCACCGGCAATGTCTTGAAAAAGGCCAGCGCCCGGGCGACATTCATGGCATAGATCTGAGCGATATTCTGTCCCCCGAGACGGTACAGACGGGTCTCCGGCTTAAAGCGGGTGCCGCTGCATTCCCGGCAGACATCATAGCTGCGATAGCGGGACAGAAATACCCGCACCGTCATTTTGTAGGTTTTGGATTCCAGCCAGCGGAAAAACCCTTCGACGCCGTAGTAGGTGGAATTTCCTTTGATAATGGCTTTCTTATGGGCCGCTATCAGCTTGCGAAATGGGATTGTGGTTGGAATTTTCTTGCGCCGGCAAAAATCCTTCAGGTCCTCAAACTCCATGCGCCCGTTGTCGGAAGTGCCGAATGGTTTGATCGCGCCCTGTGCCAGGGATAGCGCGTGGTCCGGTATCACGAGGTCCATGTCGATACCGATCGTGCGGCCAAAACCGCGGCAGGTGTCACACGCACCTGCGGGGCTGTTGAAGGAAAAAAGATTGGGCATCGGTGCTGCGTATTCTATTTTGCAGCGGGCACATTCCAACCGGTTGCTGAAGGCATAATGCCCATCCGGCTGAATCCAGAGGTCCAGCCGACCACCGCCAAAGCGGAAAGCCAGTTCCAGGGAGTCCAGCACCCGGGCTTTATCCGAAGGGCGCAGGATGAGCCGGTCGGCCAACACCGCTATCTCTTTCTGACGGCGGTTGGGCAGCCAGTCATCCAGCTGAATGATACGGTTGGCGACAAACAGGCGATCAAAGCCTAACTGCATCAGCGCCTTGCGAACTTCGTCCGCAGAAGCGCCGTTGATCATATACGGAAACGTAATGACCACGTGTGATCCGGCGGGCTGTTTGTGCAGTAAATGCCAGACCCGGGCCGGGCTTTCCGGTTCTACCGGCTGACCGCAGGAGCGACAATGGAGCTGCGCGAGACGAGCGTACAACAGCTTCACGTAGTCGGTAATTTCGGTCATGGTGCCAACGGTGGAGCGCGATGTGCGGACCGGGTCTTTGCGGTCGATGGCAATGGCCGGCGGAATTCCCTCGATCTTGTCGACCTGGGGGCGATCCATGCGATCCATGAATTGCCTGGCATAGGGAGAGAAAGTTTCCACATAGCGGCGCTGGCCTTCGGCATACAGGGTGTCAAAGGCCAGAGAGGATTTGCCCGAACCGCTGACACCGGTGACGACGGTAATTTGATTTAGCGGGATATCAAGATCCAGATTTTTGAGATTGTGCTGGCGGGCACCTTTTATTCGAATTAATCGGGTATTCATATATTTTATTAGTTATCACCTCAATTTTATTAGCACTGTCTAAATTAATAACCCGAATACACAGCGTCAATATTAATTGCTCAATTGCTTTATGATTAGCTATTCACGATCGCTTCGATCGTAGTGGCCAGGTCCATAAAATTTACCTGCATTTCTTTTTGAACATCTTTTTTATCGTCCTGCGAGTAATCTACCCCAAAGCGTAGGTTGATCAGGATATTTTTTTTGCTGCAGTAATCATCCAGAGACGTTTTAGTCATGCTTCCTACTAAAAAGGCGCCGGTCTTCGACCCCCATTCAAAGTGAGAACCATCTCCCCCGCTGTCTCCCATCAATATTGCTTTATCGGCGGGTATGCCCATTGAGCGAATGACCGTTTCGCTGTTTTTAGCTTTGTCCCCGGTCTCGAAAAGATCATAGATGTATCGGGGATCGCTGCTGTTCTCCGGAAAGCTTACCATTGGATGGGCCGATATTACCGGCACGCGGGGCAGGAGACCCTTGGCAAAAACCCGCTGGAAATAGCCGATCATGCCGGTGGTGTTGATCATAAACAGAATGTTTCTGCTCAGACACCATTCGATCAGATTCGCGACACCGCTATAGGTGGTGAAGGCTTCATCCAGATATGCATCCATTTGTTCCGGCTTTACCGGATCGGACCATAAATGCCGGATTTGTCCGACGGCTTCCCCCAGAGCGATTTGATTGCCGGTGTACTGCTGGAAAATGGCATTTAATTGAGGTTTGATTTCCGGAAAGTTAAAAGATATGAAGTCAAATGGCCCACAGGGTGCCAGGCACTCGTTCCAATCCGATGATACAATGGCTTTATAGCGGACACTCATTTTTGAAATTCAGGTTTCATTGCAGGACAGCATCTTCGATGCCCGGAAACTCTAGGGCAGCGTGTGGGTTTGGTTGCCGCTGCATTTTAATTCATTGCTCCCTGACCCGCGCTTGGCAGAATCCGCTTTAAAATTGACGCTGATGCGGCCGGAAAGGCTTTTGAGGGAGATCGTCTGACCCTGCAGCAACCATCCCCGAAAAATTATTCGTCGGGTCGGGTTGCCGTCTCGATCAACATCACGAACATAAAGATGAATATTATCGCGATCGGCCTTGATCTGACACGTATGCTCCAGGGCTGCGGCTTTGAAGGGCCAAAAACTGTTGGTAACTGCGATAGCAATGATACTGATGAAAATTAGCGCTTTTTTCTTTTTCATGAGTTTTCATCCAGCGCAGTCGATGATTCAACAATAGTCGGCAATGAGAAATTCTCACCTTCCGGCATCCAGCCTATCGAACGGTTCGCGTTCTGTCAAATGCAAGAATTATAATATGGCAACCAATTGATAGTATAGTAAATAATTATTGTAATTTGACATCGGGACGTCTTTTTACTAAAATAATGGTATAATTTAACAATTGTTGATTAAAAAGCCTTCGTATGGGTCAATTATGCAGAACGTTGTGTATATTGGCGATAAAAAATCAAGCCGTTCTGAATAGAAGGAGTAGAACCAGATGGATTCCAAACTCATGAGTTGCCCAACTTGTGGTCATTCCGTAAACACCATTGCCGGGGCATGCACCTACTGCGGTGCAATGATGGCAGCAGAAGGACAACAACCGCAAACCGAGGACAAAGGCGTCGGCCAAAAAGTTCAAGTGGCAGAGTCTCCGCCGCCTTTGCCGCAGGCAGAAACCCCCCCGGCGGACACATTATCTGATGAGGCCGGTGAAACCCCTTTAGCGGCTACAGAGCTGTCTGAATCTACTGTCTCTCAACGGCTGGCCGATTCCCCGGCAGCGGCAGAAACATCAGAGCCGGCAACAGAGGCGCAGATCGTATCCGCTAATGAATCAGTATCCCCTGAAGAAGAGATTGAAAATAAGCCTTCTGATGACGAGCCGGATTTGGAATCCAAACCGGCAAGCGCAAAGTTGACCCAGGACGTTGAAGGTGGTTCTGAAAATGTCCTCGTCGAAGCGGTTGAGCCGGAATCTGTTTCTGATGCCGCTGCCGAACCCGTTGATGATGGGATGCAGGATGTTCAAGTGCCGGAAGGGGAGATAATGCCAGCTGTTGATAATGTTGTCCCTATTGTCCAGAATGAGGTGTATGTCGATTCCGTCACTGATGAAATCCAGTCGCCACCCGAACCGGAAGTGGTAGATTTAGCCGGAGCTAAAACTGGTGAATCAGAATCATTAGGTGATACTATTTTGCTGGAAGCGGACGATGAAGTTGAGTATGCGGCCGGGGAGTCGCCGGATAAAATCGAAGAATCTGCAAAATCGGAATCCCAGCTCCAGGCCCTGAAAATAGAGAAAGACGCCCAGGACATGGCCGCGGCCGTCGAAGAACAAAAAACAGCTTTGATTAAAGCCCAGGCACTTAAAAAGCAAAAAGCGGCCCTGGCTAAGGCGCAAGCCTTGAAGAAGCAAAAACTGGTCCTGGCAAAAGCCGCCGCTTTGAAGCGTAAAAAAGCGGTTCAAGCCAAAGTCCAGGCCTTAAAAAAGCAGAAGGCTGCCCAGGCCGGTATTGAGGCCGCCAAAATGGATGACAGCGCTGCTGCAAACACTGCTGCTGTGGCAGATAGACCCAAGATTGATTCTAGCTTGCAAGCAGATACCACGATGCAGACCCTACTCGAAAAATACAAAGGCCAGGCGATCGGTATTAACTACGACAACTCGGCTGAGATCAACGAGGCACAACTTATTGAAGCCAATGCTGAATTTTTCAGTGTGTTAGTAAAGGGTAAAGACCTGCATTACAGTTATCCAATAAAAACCATATTAACCATAATCGAAGGTAAAGACGGAGTTGATATCGGAAATTCCAAACAGCCGAAAAAGTTTAATGCCGTTATCAAGGTGTATCCCCTGGTGGTATTCTGAAACTCCGCCTGGCCTGAACAGTACCCAGATTAAACGTCGAACATCGAGTCCGCCTCTGGTGGGTTCGATGTTCGGTGTTCATTTTTGAGCCATTCCCGGCACCTGAAACCTGCCTGTTCTCCATAGTCCGCCCGGCGGACCTAGGATGGACACCCGAAACCTATTTTTAAATCTTTCTTCCGACCATCCAAGGGCCTTTGACCCAAAATGCATGCTTGACGAATAAGTAAAAAAGGATATATTTGAATATTAATACCTGAATTTTGCACGCCAATGACTCTGGAGGTTAAAAAAAAACTATTAAGAGACTAAGTTGAGCGATTCAAATATCAAAGCTGATTTTGTCTGAGACGGACCACCAGAGAGAATATAATGAGATACCTGCCAATTGACAACGACCTTTTCATTCAGAACCGCAAGCGATTTGCCGAGCGACTGAAACCCAGCTCAGTCGCCGTTTTCAATTCCAATGACCTAATGCCGACCAGTGCGGACGGCAATCATCCGTTTATTCAGCAGACTGATCTGTTTTATTTGAGCGGCATCGACCAGGAGGAGAGCACGCTGGTTATCTGCCCGGATGTCAAAGAAGATAAACACCGGGAAATCCTGTTTCTCAAGGAAACCAATGAACAGATCGCTTTATGGCAAGGCCATAAATACACCAGGGAAGAAGGCAGCGCGGTGGCCGGAATTAAAACGGTTTACTGGAATCATGAATTTAACAATATCTTTCAGCAGCTGGTACGCCAATCCGACAACATTTATCTGAACACCAATGAACACCTGCGGGCCAATGCCGGGGTAGAGACCCGTGACGATCGCTTTGTCAGATGGTGTCGCATTGTATTCCCGTTACATAACTACGGACGACTGGCTCCGATCATGCATGACCTGCGCGCCGTCAAATCAGAACTTGAGCTGGATCCGATTAAAAAGGCCTGCCAGATTACAGACGATACGTTTCGCCGCCTGCTGGGCTTTATCAAACCCGGGGTATGGGAATTTGAGATTGAGGCCGAAATTTGCCACGAGTTTTTAAGAAACCGGTCAAAAGGGCCTGCCTTTGAGACGATTGTCGCGTCCGGAGTTGATTCATGCACCCTGCATTACGTCAAAAATGATAAACAATGCCGGGCTGGTGATCTCGTGCTAATCGATTATGGAGCCGAATATGCCAACTATGCAGCTGACGTTACTCGCACCGTTCCGGTCAGCGGCAAATTCTCTAAACGTCAAAAACAGGTTTACAATGCTGTCTTAAATGTGCAGAAAGCCGCCATAAAATTGCTTGTGCCGGGCAAAACCCTTGATGAATACCACAAGGAAGTCGGCAAAATAATGGAATCGGAGCTCATCCGCCTGGGGCTGCTGGATCCGAAGCTGGTGAAGAAGCAATCCGAAGACGATCCGCTGTACAAGAAGTATTTTCCCCATGGCACCTCGCATTTTCTGGGCCTGGATGTTCATGACTATGGAGACAGATACCGGCCGTTTGAACCCGGCATGGTTTTAACCTGTGAACCCGGAATTTATATTAGAAACGAAGCTATCGGTATCAGGATAGAAAACGATATCCTGATCACCGCAGACGAGCCGGTCGATTTGACGGAAAGCATACCCAGGGAAGCTGAAGAGATCGAAGAACTCATGAGAAGCGGCTCGCAAACACCGCCTTAGGCCCGATGGCCGCGTTACAAAGCGCTTCATATGCTCAAGTACTAGCGGGTACGCTCCGCTTATGAAACGCTTTGCGCCTTGCCTTCGAACCGAAGACGGCGTTTGGGTACCGTTTCAATTAAATCCTGAGGGGCGAAAATGGGAAAGCAACTGGTTATCGTCGGCGCCGGCCATGCGCATTTGACAATCTTGAAAAATCTGCAGGAGTTTAAAAATGCCGGTCATGATGTTACCGTCGTGAGCTCAAGTTCCCTTCATTATTATTCCGGGATGGGACCGGGTATGCTGTCCGGGATTTATCGGCCGGAGGAAATCCGCTTTAATGTAAAGAAGATGTCGCAGAATCGGGGTGCAGTATTCATTGAAGACAAAGTCGTAAAAATTCACCCGCAAAAAAAGAGGATCGACCTGCAATCCGGCCAAACGCTGCCCTACGATGCCATGTCAGTCAACACCGGCAGCTATGTGCCTGTTGAAGCTGCCGATTCTTCTGAAAATCTACTTATACCGGTTAAGCCCATCGAAAATCTGTTACTTGCCCGTCAAAAAATCATTGCGGCTTTGAAGAATAAGGAAATAAGGATAACGGTCGTCGGCGGAGGACCGACCGGTGTTGAGGTGGCCGGAAACCTGGACCGTCTGGTCCGCAATGAATCCGGCAAGTGCCGGATTACGCTGGTCGCCGGAACCCGTCTGCTTGGTCAATTTAAGCCGGGCGTTCGAAATCGTGTTCGCAAAGCGCTGGTCCGCCGGAAAGTGCAGGTGATTGACGGTAGCCGAATGTCTGCCATCAAAGGCACGTCCGTGGTTCTGTCTGACGGCAGCGGTATTGAAAGTGATATCGTTTTCATGGCGGTGGGGGTTAAGCCGTCACCACTGTTTAAAGACAGCGGATTAACTGTCGGGCAAGACGGCGGGATGCTGGTCAATCAATATCTGCAGTCCGTCTCTTACCCACAAATTTTTGGCGGCGGGGACTGCATCAGTTTTGAGCCGCAGGCCCTGGCAAAAGTCGGTGTGTTTGCCGTGCGGCAGAATCCAATACTATTCAACAACCTGTTGTGCTTCTTGAAAGGCAGTGCACTGGAGCAGTTCCATCCGCAAAAAGCGGTTTTGCTCGCATTTAACATGGGCGACGGCACGGCTGTCGTTCAGTGGCATTCACTGGTTTGGGGCGGCCGGCTCGGGTTTGCGTTGAAAAACTATATCGACCGGACATTTATGAAAAATTTTCAAGTTTCCGGGGAATTGGATGGTTAGCTGATTCTCAAACCGCAAAGGGTGCATTAAAGTATGCTATGTGGAGTTTCAGGGGGCGACTGAACATCGGATAGGCAGAGCAACTGATGACCCTGCCTTTCCTTGACGAAAACTAAAAGTTTTACGCCAGACAATATGTCCTAGCGAAATTTGGACAAGCTTCGACTGGAAGGTCCGTAATGGATAAACAAAAAATAATTCTGATTGTTGACGATCAGCAACCCGAACTGGACGTGCTTGTCGATTTGCTCAAATCCGATTACAGGATTGTGGCGGCCACGAGTGGGGAGCGGGCTTTAACGGCAGTCCGCGATGCCAGCCCTCCGGACTTGATTCTGCTGGGGATAATGAAATCTGAAAAGGAGGGCTGCGATATATGCCGCCATCTACAGGCCAGCCAAACCACCCGGGATATCCCGCTAATTTTAATTTCTTCCAATAGGGAGACCGGGGAGCTGGAACCGGGGATCGTGGACTGCATCACCAGACCTTTCGCCCCTCCCATCCTCAAGGCCCGGATAAAGACGCATCTGGCCTTGAGACGAAAGACCAAAGAACTGCGCCAAGCTAACCTAAAAATTGAGACCCTTAATAATAGAATGGCAAAGGAGCTCAAGTTTGGCCGGGAAATTCAGGAGCGGATCGTGCCCTCAGGCTTTCCGGCCTTTCCGGACCATGACGAATTCGACGTTTATGCCACCCTGCAGCCGGCCCGTGAATTCGAAGGGGACTTTTATGATTTCTTTTTAATCGGTGATGATCGATTTTATTTCTGCATCGGTAACGTTGCCGGAAAAGGAGTGCAGGCCGCTTTGTTGATGTCTGTTGCGAAAACCATCATAAAATCCAGGGCGGGAGATGATTTCTCAACGGCAAGCATCCTCACTCACGTTAATGAACAGCTCAGCCCGGTTAACCAAGCCGCCATGTTGGTGATGCTTTTCATGGGGATTCTGAATATTAAAACCGGGAACCTGTTATATACCAATGCGGGGCACAATCCGCCTTATCTCAAACGGGAAGCCGGCGCTATCGAACGGCTGGACCGGGTCCATGGCCCGGTAATCGGCACAGCCAGAGGCATGGTTTACAGGGAAGACAAAACCACCCTGTCAAAAAACGATATGCTGCTGCTCTATTCTGACGGGGTGGCCCGGGCCAGGATTGACGGGGAAAAACAATTTTCCGAAAAGCGACTGAGGGAGCTATTTTTTTCTCGTGAATATGAATCCGTCCAGCACATCGTGCGCTCCGCGATCTCAGAGATAATAAAAATCACCGGCGGGGCGGCTCAGATTGTAGACATGACCTTGCTGGCCATTCAATTTACCAGAAACCCGGAAGCAACGGGTGGCCCAAAACTGGAACTCACCATTCCGAATCGATTATCTGAAAACGCGCGAGTCAAAGAGCATTTTGATACCTTTGCCGAGCATTACGGCATCCCGGACCAAACCAGGTTAAAAATGCATGTGGTGATCGACGAACTGTTAATGAACATCATCTCATATGCTTACCTTGATGACGAAAGGCATGACATTTGTATTAAAGTGGAATTATCCGCCGATCGTTTAAAAGTGTCAATGGTGGATGACGGCATCCCGTTTAATCCATTGGGTATCGAGACTCCGGACACTGAACTTTCACTCGAAGAGCGCAAAATAGGCGGTCTGGGGATTCATCTGGTCCGCAAAATGATGGACAGGGTTTCTTATCGACGACGAATTGATAAAAATGTTATTTCGGTTTTAAAATTTCTGGATGCAGAAAAAAATTAATCAGAATCAATGGCGCCGCTTGACGAAAAGTCTATGGCCGAGCTGGTGGAAAGCATGTTGTTGGTTTTTCAGTTCGCATCAACAAAAACAGCATTGATGTTCATGGTCGTCGGTGCGAGAGCGCGCAGAGCGGCAGCGCTTAAAACTTCCATGGCCTGTAGAGAGATGCTGCCGTAAATTTTTAATTTCACAATGCTGTCTTCAGGTAACACCGATAATCGGGTTTCAATCCATGATCGCAGTTCTGCATTATTCATCTTGCAAGCATGCAAGTTAAGCTGGGTCATTGGTCGCACCGGAAGCTTATGAAACTGCCACTGTCTTAAAATACCCCCCTTCAAAGCTTTCAATTCAAACTCTAAAATCAGATACCCTTTTTTCTCATTTTTTTCTGCAAAGGAAGTGCGTTCAATTGATCCGGGATAGAATACCGGAACCGGCAGCGCTTTTGTGTGCAAGTTTGTGGTTAAGACCTGATGCCGGTGTATGTGACCGGCCAGAACGGCAGAAAATTCTGGCGGAATTTCGGATGCATCGATGACATCCGATGCGTGGCGAAATGTATAACCGACAGGTCCCACGGTGGCCCCTTCAACTGCCTGATGGATACACAAAAGATGGATATCGGCTTTAACCCTGTGATAGCCGGTTTGAGTGACCAGGCTTAAAAAATCACGACGGACTCCCTGACGCGCGCAAGGAAACCCTGCCAGGGCCAGGGTAAAATTATCCCTCTGCAGCCGGAAGGTCCGCGGGCTATCAAAAATATGGATATGCGGATGTTGGCCCAGGTGACGGTGGGGGATGGCCGAACGCTCATGGTTACCGGGAACCAGGTATAGCGGGATCCCGCAATCGGCCACCTGTTTGAGCGGTTCGAAGGCCATGCCGACCAACCTGGCCGGCACTCTGCTGCGGAATAAAAGATCACCGCCGTGCACCACGCAGTCAACCCGGCCGTCCAATGCGGGCTGGAGGGCCCGCTGGAAATTGGCGAAAAATTCCGGACCTCTTCTGCGCCTGTCGATTCGCGGGCGAAAGGCTAAATCAAAGCCCAGGTGGGTATCAGCCAGAAACAAGACGCGGATTATACCCATCGCAGCGCCTTGATCAATGCTTGGCGTCCCAGGGTCACCCTTGGCCCCAGGCAAAGCTCCATATTTCGGCCTTCGGATAGAATTCGCCTGAGTTCCGTGGTGACCACCCGCATTCGGTCGTAGGTGATCAAATCGATATTATTTTGCCGCATACGAAAAGAATTTGCATATCCCGGAGGCGGCATTGGTTTGGCGCCCTCTTTTACTTTACCCTGCCTAGCGACAGCTCCATTTTCAAAAACCACCCGGTTTTTCTTTGGCCCGGTTTGCGCGGCCAAAGTCCAGGTCAAGGTTGATTCGCTCAGCAGGCAAAACCAGCGAGTGCGCCGGATCAGATGGGCGCTGTGCCGTATCATGGCTTCGATGGCACCGGCCACGGCTTCGGGGGTCCAGGCATGCGTGGCGGCTGGTTCCTCCTCTTGCTCATCAAGGTCTGCGGCAGTGTTTTGTGTATCTGCATCTATCTCAGCCAGGGCTGCCGCGACCAGCTTCTCCTGCCAGAGCTTGGCACCCAGGCCGGTTAAAAATCGCAACGGCGTTTGATTATTCAGACGACTGCGATGGTGTTGCCGGAAGATTTGAAAGCCCTTAATTAAACAGTCGATTTCCGGAGCATATTCCGGCGGTCGGGCCAGCACCGAGTATCCCATGCTGCTGTCCGGATCGCCGGCTATTTCCATTCCTTCCCTGAGCCACAAACCGAACGCTGCGAGCGCTTCGGTTAACTTGCCGGCGGGAAGCGGTCCCACTGGAAAATCTTGCTGGGCCAGCGCAGCATGCCGGCCGAGGTCCCTGGAGCAATAAACGAGCCGGCGCTGTCGCCGGCGCAGCGCGATATTATAGGGTGGCGAAAGGCGCTTGATTTCATCGGTTTCAAGAATGGCCGCTTCCAGGGCAGAACCGCTCAGCGTAAAATTTAGTCCACGGGCCTGGGTCAACATCTCCAGGATGTGTTCGGCGTGGGGGGCCTTCTGTCGGAAATAACTGTTTACCCGCCGTTTGAGCGACTTGGCCTTGCCGATGTAAAGTAAATCACCACCGGCACGCAGCATGCGGTAGATACCGGGTTTGTCCGGTAATTGCTGCCTGATCTGGGGACTCATCGAAAATGCCCGTTTTGAACGGCCTGCCGGTCTGGTGGCAGCCAGCCAGTCGATTAGCTGGTTCAGTTTGGTAATGCCGCAGGTCATGTTTAATAAATGGACCATTTTTTGCCAGATAAACGCTGTCGCGACAACATGGTCACCACTGCGCTTGAGCTCCGGCACACAATGGCCGTAGTAGCCGGCGATTGCTCTGATGCCCCTGCGCGGCAAATCCGGCAGCAGACGCACCGCAATCTCATGGGTACAGATGATCTGAAAAGGAAATCGGCCTGCAGGACTGTTTTGGCGGTGGAGCTCTCGCAGGAAAGGCTCTTCAAAGCGGGCAAAATGGATGACCACCGGGCAGACAGCCCCCCGGGGGGCGGAAACAGTGCCCCCGGCGGCTGCCAGCAGATGTTGCCAAACCATTTTTGATGAAACCGCATTTTTCAGGGTTTCTTGTGAAATTCCGGTGATGCGTTGCACGGCCCGCGGGATGGCCGCCTCGGCCGGCAATCTGACCGGATAGACCTGGATGCCGGAGTTGCTGCCAACATGGTTCAGCGATGCGCGGGTCTGGCTCCAGCCCATTTCGAGAAGATGCCCCCTGGCGGGATTGGCGCCCGTTGCCTGACAGTCAAGCGCCAAAATCTTTAAATCTAAGAGAGTCGCTGACATTGAAAATAGATATGAATCACACTTATTAAAAGATAGTTAGCCACGTTCTTTATTCCATTTTTTTTCAACATTGCACAAGATTTATTTTTGTTTTAATAATGTCAATATGTTATACAATCAAAAGTCCATAGAATGTCCAAATTGAAAGTATTCTGTCGGTTATCGTTTAAATTATTAATCCCTGCGGGTATCGGGGAAAAACACGGGCAACGAAATGAATACGGAATTGTATGACGCCTTAAAAAAGCTCAGAGATTATATACCCCGGGTGGCTGATATCTTAAAGCTTGGGGTGGAAGCGGAAATTGGCTTCTGGAACGATATTGTTGATGCCAAACTTCTAAGCCGGCTGGCACCTGATTTTCCGGTAGTTGCTGCAATTTGCGGCGGAGGCTCTTCCGGCAAATCCACCCTGTTCAACTCGCTGGTGGGCGAGCATATTTCTCCGACCGGCGGCACAGCGGGCATAAACCGCCGGGTGCTTTTTTCTATTCCGGCCCGGCGGGCCGGGCAGACCGATTTGCTGGTCGATCTTGCAAGGCCCTTCAAAGATGTGCCCGACCTTTTGAAGGATAATGAAGAATTGACCCATCCCGGAAAGCCGCTGTATGTCGCGAATCACTCGGCCTTAAATAATATGGTGATACTGGATACGCCGGATTTTGATACCGGTGCCAAGGGTGCCTATACCAATCGGGAAGTGACCCGGATGGCATTGGAGGCTTCAGATATTTTAATCTATATTTTTACCAATTCAAATTATAATAATCGGGACAATACCGATTTTATCGCTCAAATGCTGACCGGAATCGGTAAACGAAAATGCTTTCTGGTGTATCGTGTTTACCCGAGCTATACGAAACACGAGGTATTGGAACATGCCAGGACGGTGGCCGACGGTATATACGGCAAGTCTGCCGATCAATACCTGCTGGGTGTATACCGCACTGATGAGGATAACCATGTGGCAGCCGGTGAACGATTCATGGAGATTAGACCGGTTGATGCGAAAGAACCTGAATTTTTGCAGACCCTGCAATCAATCAATGCCCCGGGAATCAGGCTCGAACTTTTTTCGTCCATCTTAGCAGACGTCGGTCAGCGGGCCGAAAATATCAGGAATCGCTCAGAAGTCGCCCTTGATGAACTGCGTCTGTATCTAGCTACCCTTCAGATGGCTCAGAGCCAATCTGTGCGCGAAGCGCTGAAGAATTTTCCCATAAATCGTCTGATGCGTCGTTTTGCCCGGATCTGGGCGGCTACGGATCCAACCCATGTAAAAATTATGCGCAGAACCGGCAGCGTTATTGAATTCCCCCTCAAAATGCTGCTGGGTGCGGCCGGCTGGGCCAAAGACCAGATGTCACTGGAGAAGGCGGATACGTCTTCAGCCAATGAGTATGCCCAGAAAGTGGATGAGGACCTGGTGACTGCCGTGACCGGCATACATAGTCAAACAGTCAGCCCCCAGTTAGCTGTCAGCAGTTCATCGAAAGGGCCGCTTGCCCGGCGGATGCTTGATAATGTTGACCTAATTCGGGCCCGCAAAAATCTTGCAAAAGGAAAAACCCCCCGGACCGAACCCTCCGGTGATGGTGTAAACCTCTCTTTTCTGGTTGGTGCGCACCCCGTGGTTCATCTAGAACAGGAGCTCCTGCGATCCAGGGATTTTAAATCCGTTCTACAGTCTATTCTTGCCGAAAAAGAGACGATCCTGGGCATTTCGCAAGGTATGGAAGCTGATCTTAAAAAATTGGCCGATAATTTTCGTAACAACATGGGCCTGTGGCGCAAAATCAACCAGACCTTCTGGGCCTTTCTGAATGTGTTGCCGGCAACGGTTGCGGTTACCTATGTGCTGTCTACCGGGGATCCGGTGGGAGGTGCCGGGATAAAAGTTAAATTGGCCGGACTTTTCGGCGCCAAGGATCTGTATGCATTGTTTGCTATTCCCTTTACCACCGGGCTGAAAAAGGCCGACCGCCAGCAAATTGAAGAGATGCTACAGGTTATTTTACAAACCTGGCTAAAAGATAAGTCAAAAATTGTGCAGGATTTATTTGAGAAAAATATAACCGGTGGAATTATCCGTTGTGCTCGCCAACATATTGCCGATGCAGATCAATTGATTATCGACATCAATGACTCATTGCTGATATGCACAAAGGGAGATGAAAAGAAATGACATCAACGCAGCAGTTAAGCGCGCTTAAGGCACTTGCTAAAATTGAAGGATTTAAAAATGATCTGAACCGGCTGGGAAAAACCCTTGGCAACCTGTCACTCTGGCATCCGGCAGCCCCGCATATAAAACAATGCGATGTGGCGATTCAAATGATCGATAATATTGCCGATCGTTTCGAGCGCCGACTTGTGGTGACCATCGTCGGACCCTGCGGTGCCGGAAAATCCACTTTGTTGAATGCTCTGGCCGGTGTTGATGATTTATCACCGGCCGGCCATCAACGCCCCACCACCGGACAGGTCATCGTTTTCAGCAGTGACGACCAGGATGCCGGCCAGCTGATTGAAAGCCTGGGCAACGATTCGGTGGCGGTTAAGTCGAGCCCTGCGGCTGCATTACTGGAGCATGTGCTCATCATCGATACGCCGGATACCGACAGCATGGCTTATCAAAAACACAGTCCACTTGTACGGGAAGCCATCGGGCGGTCCGACATGCTTATTTGCGTGTTCGATTCTGAAAATCCCAAAAGAAAGGATCATGTCGATTTTTTGGCCCCGTTTATTCAAAGATTCAATGGAGAATCCCTGGTGGTCGTTATCAACAAATGCGATCGGCAGGATGAGCTGGAATTGAAAAATCGAATTGTGCCTGATTTTTCGACCTATATTCAAGACGGCTGGGGAACAACTGTCGAGCGGATGTTGTGCATATGCGCCCGGAGCCATCTGCAAAATCCGCAATGGGACGAAACAGCCGGTCCAAAACACGATTTTGACCAATTCGAGATATTGCAGCAACTGATTTTCGACAACCTAAACCGTGCCGGCTATGTGGTGGATAGACGACTTGAAAATGCCCGCAGCTTGCGGAATTTTGTGTTCAATGAAGTCGGCCGGGAAATTTCCAGGCACCGAAAGTCTCTGGCGGCGGCCGCGGAGCAGTTTCGAAATGCGGAAAGAAAATCTTATCTGGACGCTGTTGCTGCCATGAAAAATGATGATTCACACCGGCTATTGGGAGTCAGCCTGATGGTCTACCAGAAGCTGGCCCAGCGATGGATAGGTCCCATCGGGTGGATGACGGCCATTTGGGCGCGATTGTTGCTTTTTGGTGCGGGTATTGCCGCTTTATTTCGATTTGGCCGTCCGCTAAGCCAGATAATCGGCCTGATTTCAGCCTGGCGGCATTATAAGAATTCCAAATCGGCCATGGCCGACACCGGCAACGATGAAAGAGTCGGAGCAGGTTTGCGAACCTACCGCCTTGCGAAGATGAGCAATTGGCCGAATATTGCCGAATCCATGATCGGCGGTGGTTTTGACAGCACTGTGCGCCGGGTGGATGATGCCTTTCCGGCCGACAATACTGTCAGTGAACATTTCGCGGACCTCTGGAGCGGCAGTTTGGAATCTGAGATGGAGCGCATTTCACGAAGACTATCCGGCTTGCTGCTGCAAATTTTATTCAACCTGCCGGCTCTGGCCATCCTGGGCTACACCGGCTGGATTACGGTGCAGCGGTTTTTGATGGGCAGCTATCTTGCCTTCGATTTTTTTCTGCATGCCCTGTGGACGATTGGCATTGTGATGTTGTTGAGCTTTTTTCTTTTCCAGGTCTGTGTGCGGCTGGCAGCCGGCCCCGAGCGTATCACGCGACGCGCGTTTGAAAAAATGAAGCGTCAGGCCGATCAACTCGAAGGGATAACGACCAACCCGGTACTGGAGCAGCTTGAAACCATTCTGGAGTTGGATAGGATGCTGGATGGGAGGAAGTAATACCAACTCTGTGAGTTAACTTGGAGATTTTGTAGCGCAGGGCTCCATTATTTAAACAGGTAATTGAACAAAATGAATATTGTAATTTGAGATTTACCCTTCGACTTTGCTCAGGGTGGTGAGTTTGTCGAACCATTTGCAATTTGGTGCTTGAGATTTGGAATTTTATTGTCTCGTTGAATATTCTGAAGTTACTGGTTTAAAATTTACATTGCGTTAGCCTGATTGGCCACGGGATTTAGGAAGCCTTTTTAGCCTTTCTGGCGGCTTCCATCTTTTCGATGGCCGCCACCCGTTCCAGCACCTCTTTGGTTTCCATCGGCCGTTTTTCATAGTCTCCGCACCACTGGTTTTGACCGACAGCGGGCCAGGCCGCAAAGCGGATTATGCTATCCGGGGCACCGTCCAGGGTTTTGGGAGATGGGGAGTTGCGACGACATTCGCCTACCAGGCCCTCATCCGTACCACCGGTCTCATTCCAAAATTTGCAATTTTCACATACAGTTGTTTCTGCCATTTTTTTCTCCGTATACACAGTTTCATAATAATTCGAGATGACTTTTTGGAAAGCCACCCCAATCAGAAAGGAGGTAGACGACGCTGTCTAAATTTACATCACAGGCCTGATTTAATTTTCGGTAAATTTAGTCAATTCTTTAGTTTTTTTTCAGAAGGGTAAAAAGCTGAAGACTTCAATTTTAGGCATGCTTATATAAAAGAGCTGATTTGCGATTTTCTGAAGTTACCATAGATTATCAAGCCGTTTTGGCGATTAAGCCGGTCAACCCAGATAAACAGCTATTTTATTCCGAACACATTGGCAAAAAAATTTAAAGAATTGTCATCTGCAATCCCGAATCTCTTCGCGACTTTCGGGGAGAAAATAGCAAAACGAGCGGTGGATTTAGCGCAGGCAACGCCTTTATCGTTGTAGAGAATGCCTTCCATCACCGCGTCATGTTTGCCGGTTATCTCCAGCACTTTGCCTTCAGCTTTTAATGGGTTGCGGATATATACCGGTTTAATGAATTCAATATTCATCGACCTGGTCATGGTGATGCGTTTTATAAAGTGCAGGGCGGCCCAACTCATGATCTCGTCAAGAATGGTCGTTAACACGCCCCCATGGGCGATGTTGCTCCATCCGCAGAGATGATCCGGTATCGTTACATTGGAAATTACCGTATTCTGGTCGGCAAAAAAATTCATCTGAAGACCGGACGGATTCAGCGGGCTGCAGCCAAAACAATAATGGTCCGAGCTGTTTGGCAGTTGCCGGTAGTCTTTTGTTGATTCCATAGCTAATAGTAAATTTTGTTAAATAGATTGTCAGCCTTCTCTTTATCTAATTTTTTCAGTATCTTGTATTCATCAAGGGCACCCGTTTTGTCTCCTTTTTGCAGCAAGGCGAGACCTAAATTAAAATGGGCGGATACATAATCCGGTTCAACGCGAATGGCCTCCTTGTAGGCCTTAACCTCATCATGCGGTTGGCCCAGTTTGCCGTAAATCAACCCCATATTATGGTAGGCCGGTGCAAAATTGGGCTTGATGCGCAATACTTGCCTGTTGGCGTTGATCGCTTCATGGTAGTGACCAAGTTTGGAATATGCAATTCCAATATTGAAATAAGCCGGAGCGGCATCGGGATTTAACCGTATCACTTTCTCAAAGGCCGCTTTACCCTCATCCAGACGATTAAGCTGGGTGTAGATTACTCCCAGTCTGAAATAAGCGCGTTCGAAGGTCGGATTTAGCGATATCACCCGGTGGTAGGAATCGATTGCCTCCTGCCGACGTTCCAATTTAAAATAATAATTTGCTAAATTATAGTGTAACGTTGCATCAGTCGGATCGGTTTTAATCGCCTGCTGATAGGCTTTAACGGCCGCCTGGTGATTGTTCAATCCAACATGGCAATAGCCCAGCCCATTCCAGGCCATCGTATTCTTGGGATCCTTCTCGATGGCCTGCTTGAAGAATTGAAGGGCTTTTTGGTCCTCACCATTTATTGAAAAACTATATCCCTGGCGGCAAAGTTCTTCAGCAAGTTTGGGTTGCTCAAGGCTATTGTTAAATGTCCAGCGCGACATCGCCAGGGCAGGTCCGGTCGGTTTTAGTTTTAGTACCGATTCCCCGGCAACCGCAAAATTGAGGTTTTGGCCGCGCAAAACCTGAAATGTGGCCACACCGATTACCTGACCTTTTAAGTTGATGACCGGACTGCCGCTTGAACCCAGAGAAATGGGAGCGGACATTTGAAAAAAATTTCCCACGGCCGGAATTTCACGTATCGATGAAACAATACCTTCACTGACGGTTTGCTCCAATCCCATCGGACTGCCGACCACCAGGATTTGTTCGGCAATCGAGGGTAAATCTTTGCTTAATTTTATCGATTTAATCTCTTTGCGGGGAATATCCACCAGCACTTTTACCAGGTCGACCGATTTATTATCTGCCACCACCAGCTTGATCGGATATGTTTTTCCATCAGACGTGCGAACATCTGCAGCATAGCTTCCATCAAGAACATGATAATTTGTAATTAAATGTCCGCTCTTATCTATAAAAAATCCGCTGCCGATACCGGTAACCTGTCGCTTGACATCGTAGACCACAACGGTTACTACGGCGGGGCGAATTTTATCTACCAGCTTGGTTAGATTTACTTCAGCTCTTATTTGGCCGGTTGACGCCAGCCACACCAGCAGTCCGAATATAATGTTTGCTTTATTTTTCATTTTAATTCCCGTGGAATTGCTTAAAATCTTGAATCTTAAATTTAATCATCAATTTCTGATTTTGAAGCGATAACTGAAAATATTGTCGATTTTTAGGGCCGGGACCTGCATCGATTTATCCGTCCCGTTCTGGGGATCGACGTTCAGAAGTTTGGGATTCGCGTTTATCCTGAACTGCGGCTAGGAGAAATTTGAACCGGTGAAGGAAGGAAAGCGACGGTGTGTTTAATGCCATTAAAGGGTGAGCATGCAAAATTATACCATATATTGATTTTTTTTCTTGACATATATCCATATATAGTGATAGAAATAGTTATCCCTCCTTAAATGAACGGTTTTGTCCACCGTTCATTTAGCCATAGGTTGTGTGGCTGGCGTCGCCCAAAACAGCAAGGCGTATGCCAATACTGGTCATAGCAAAATGCCATTTGTTACCCTTAGTCAATATTCGCCGTGCTGAACAGAGAAAATTAGTATCGCTATGATCGCAACCTTCATCCCCCCCGGCAGGCTGCTGATGCCTGCCGGGGGGTTTTTATTTTCAAACCGACAACCCGGTTCTATGAGTCCGGTCAGTCTCGCCTGAGGTTTTGCGACCATTGAATGCTATGGGTTGCTGGAATAATGTAATGTCGAAATGTTGGGTTTGAAGGAATGAGATCCCACTTTTTTACGATTCTTTTGAGCTTAATCCTCTTTGAGCATCCACACTATCACAATGACCGTATATTGACTCGATGTAGTGCATGCATCTGTCGCTGACGGTGGATTTAATTGCATATTTGCATTTCTTCTGCTCTTGCCAGATTAAACCGGCACTGCAGCGGGACATCGTATCGGGAATGCAGTAGTTGACACTTACCAGATCTGCGCATCGCCGCTGACGACCATATAGCTGGTTGAATTTTTTATCGTTGTCGGAAGCTGCCATTTTCATATATTTCCTAATATCTCATCTGCTTGGTTCCGGCTTTTTTTCTTTATGTGCGAGTCGCTGATTCGAAATGAAAAAATAAAATTATGCACAGCATAAGGTAATTAATCCGGTGGTGCGCAGGTCTAACAATATTTATCTATTTTCAAAGAATCATCTACAATTCTGGATTTGCTGTTTTTCAGGGCGGATTAATTACGTTGCCGGACTAGAGTGAAGAGACAAAAATCTAGCTGAAGTTACACCGGTATAGAAAAAAAGCTCAAGTTCTGCCTTTTCAACTTCCGGATAGGGGTTTAATATTTTCTGCGTAGTTATTTTGTACCCGGTTCACTAGTTTTGAAACCGGATAACATTGCATCTTGCGGACCAGATGATTCTGCAAGATTACTGCCAACCGATCGGCTTCCTGGATTTCCGGGTCCAGCCAGTCGTCATATGCCTCAGGTTGGAGGATAACCGGCATTCTGTGATGGATATCCTGCATGGATTCGCTGGCCGCGGTTGTCAGGATGGTGCAGGACCTATAAACAGGCTCATCATCGGGGGTTTCTTTGCTTATCCATGTTTCCCACAATCCGCCAAACGCAAACGGGCGATTCGACGGCATCGCGATGAAATATGGCTGTTTGCGACCTTTTTCACCCTGCCATTCATAAAACCCATCGGCCATTATTAAGCATCGGCGACGTTTAAAAGCCGCCCGAAAGCTGGGCTTTTGGGCTACCGTTTCTGCGCGGGCGTTGATCAGTCGTGAGGCACCGCTTAAATCTTTTGCCCAGGATGGGACCAGACCCCAGCGAAGCTTTTCCAGCCGGCGACCATTCTGGTGGATGATGGCCAAAACTTCCTGAGTCGGGGCAACATTATAACTTGCCATAACATCGCCGGCAATCGAGTCAATTGGGAAATAATTTTCTAAAGTTCGCAATGAACTGAATTGTACGAAACGACCGCACATCCATAGTCCTCCAGGTAATTAGTCGAATATTCTTAGAGTTATCCTGCCGGTTAGCTAAATATAGCTGAATCCTTATTAACAAATTTCAAGCACCAGACCTCAAATAACAAATAATTTCCAAATTCGAAATCCGAGAAATCCCCCATGCCCATTTTTAACAGGTTAGAAACGTTTGGAATTTGATAAATTGTTTTTTTGAGATTTATTTGGAATTTGAGATTTGTTATTTGGGATTTATCGTCTTTAATTTAAGAAAAAACGCTTCAAGTAAAATTTTATGGCTTTTTCGTCTGGTCACTTTTATCATTTATCCTCCACCGGGTATCCGGCTTTTAGCCATGCCTGCCAACCGCCTTTCAGGGTCAACACATTTTCGTATCCATATTGCTTAAAATACCCCGCCACACGGGCGCTGGTTCTTTCATTTTTTCATGTTCAATAAAAAATCAGAGTATGACCTTTAGCGTACTTCCGTGCCCATTGATCAACTTTTGAGGGATCTTCTCGCACTGCGGTATAAATCTTTTTGCTGGTACGCCACCAGTTGCGAGGCTTGCGTACGTCTATGATGGCCGTATCCGGCCTGCCCAGCAGATGGTAGACCTGATCGACAGAAATTCTGGGCACGCTTATTGTGTCACTCGCCTTCAGCAGGGGGGCATGGCCGAGAATCAGCAATATTTGTAAAAACAAAAAGGCATGCAGCAAGTTTTTAGGTAAAATCATTCGATCTGCCTTTCACCCGGTGTGGATTCGTAGTGCACGACGGACCGAGTTAACTGGGGAGCCGGGGAGTTTATCAAAGCCGCCGCGCTGCCTGGATAATCACCACCGAAACCGCATGAAATCCACCATAAGGGATCGTCATGAATGAACAATAATCAAATCATTTAACTAAAGCGACTGAAATGTCAATGATAATTTCCCGGTTCCAGGCGGTTTGCCCGGATTGGGTTTTGGGGGGAATAGAGGATATGAGACGAATTTTTTATGACATGCACAGCGTTCTGCATAATTGACCCGATGCGTCGTTCTAACGTTTACTGTTCAAAAGGGCCGCTACACCATTCTATATGACGCTGTGTATTGTGTATAAATGAATAGGGGCAGCCCCAAAAGAGGCCGCCCCTCACCCTAAGGAATTATATGTAACAGTGTGCCCGCCAGCACACTGTTACCTAACTATATCGGTTTGATTAAAAATAACTTTAGCAAAAAGTTACTGCCGGCTATATTTTGGTTGCAGATTATATGGATAATTACTGATCCTTTATTTCTACAAACTCGTTTTTTTTCTCACAAAACCATTTGTTTTCTGCAATGCAGGTGTATTCCTCATCCGCTAAATCAATAAGCTGCTTTGCAAAAACTATCGCTTGTTGCAGGTCATGAAATATATTCTGCAATGTTCCGATATTTTCGCCGTACTCCAAAACACGAACCATGGCTAAAGTCACCTCGCCGCAATTATTCATCCAAGTGTGCAATTCGCAGAATTTGGTAATGCCCCCGGAGATGGTCAGGCCCCGGGGGGCTACGAAAGGAGGAGTGCTCCGGAGTTGATCAGTTCCCCGGAACAATCGACGCATGAAGTCTAGCTGGATGTCCATGCGTTTGAATTATTAACTAGTAATTCAACATTCATGCCAAGATGTTGAATTTTAATATTTACCTTGTGAAACAGGTGTTTAGCTGTCGATTAGCCTGAAGCTGATGGATTGTATGGGCTATGATGGCCGAAATTTGTCAATTTTTTGACCAAAAAGGGATTCTAATTTTGCTTGATATACTCCGATACTCCCGCTTGACAGAAGTTGTTATCAACGGTAAAAAAAGATATTAAGGGATCCATATAGTAAGGGAAGCCATGCTAAGTGGGATTGTAAATAACTGGGACAAATTCAGCGTCTGGGTTGCCAATCAACCTACATTTGTGCAAGTGGCCTGCGGGATAGGTTTGTTTTATGTCGCGTTGCTGATCTTAAAATTGTGCTACAAATTATTCGTGCTCTTATTTTCGCCCCTGCTGGCAGTCCCTTCCCGCTTTAAAAAGCAAAAAGACCTGCGTCCCGGGCCTCGCAAGCAAAGACCTGCCCCCCCGGATGACGACTCACCACCATTTGTTTTTCGATAAGCCGCTACACCGCCATCTTAAGAACAGTTAGCAACTCCGTTTCCGTCAGCAAAATCGGGTTGCCTTTCATGCTGCTGGCATTTTTGGATTTTGCTACAATGGCTGAGAAATCTGCTTCTTTAATTCCATATTCGGCCAGGCGCGGCACCTGCAGTTGCGAGCACACTTCTTGAATCCAGGCAATACCTTCAGACGCGCGGTCTGTGGATCTGCCGGTGATGATACGGGCGACTTCGCTGTAGCGGTTTATGGCAGTTGATTCCGGAGCGCGCGATTGCAGGGCTTTGAGGTTGACTTCCAAAACGTGCGGTAACAGACCGGCACACAGGGCGCCATGTGGTGCATCGTACATTCCGCCCAGCGGACCGGCGAATCCATGCACCGCGCCCAATTTTGCATTGGCCAGAGCCAAACCACCGAAGAGACTTGCCAGGCACATATCCCGGCGGGCACTGGAATTATTGCCGTCAAAATAGGCTTTTTTTAAAGAGCGGGCTGCACGCTGCAAGCCTTCCCGGCAAATTCCGTCCGTCAGTGGGTTGGCATGCACGGAAACAAACGCTTCAAGTAGTTGAGTAAAGGCATCCAACCCGGTGACGGCGGTAATTTCAGGCGGTATGGAATAGGTTAACTCAGGATCAATCAATGCCAGATCGGGCAGCATGAGCGGGCTTCGCATACTGACCTTAACCTGGTGTTGGGGCGAGTCAAGAACGGCATTGCGCGTGACTTCGGCTCCGGTGCCGGCAGTGGTCGGTATAGCTATATAGGTGGCAGGTTTTCGGCTAAGCGGTTGACCGCGCCCGATTACCTCCAGATAATCCATCAGTTGACCGCCGTTGGTCAGCAGCGCCGCCACTACTTTGCCGGCATCCAGCACGCTTCCGCCTCCCATACCGATTACGAACTCACAAGCGTCCCGCCGGGCACTGTCGACTGCAGCCAGCACCAGATCGGTCGTGGGTTCTCCAGGTATGCTGAATGGCGTGATCGTCACCCCCTGCTTTTTTAATTGCTCAATTACCGGGGCCGCACGGTCAACAGTTTTACCGGTAACAAGAAATGCACGATGTCCCATATCTGCCGCCAGATCTCCGATCTCACTGATAGTTCCGGGTCCAAAAATCAGTCGGCCGGCCGTGGCGAATTCAAATCGCATAAGCTTTGGTCTCCTTTCAGGGTTTGAAGTCGAGTAGCTGACAATTTAGGGCAAAAAAAATGACGATAATTGTCAATTTAAAATTTTCAGTGTTTCTGGACGAATAGTTAACTATTTGAAATTCTGTGTTTTCCTGTTTTTTATATGAATGGCACATAATTTGCTACTAAATTTAGTCACTATCTTACGATAGCTACTAAAACTTCTCTGATGCGCGTGCATCTTCTCTGCCGGGCTCTCACGACTAAAATGAATGAGGAAACGCGCCGCACGAGAAAAACGGCATTCCGGGAAGTTTTTAGTTTGAAGTGCGCTTCGCCGGGGCCCTGAAAATTCCGAGTCTATAGGTGGCGCTGTAACGAAGCTCTACATAAAGTTAATAGACCATCTTTTCAAATAATCCCGCCAAGAGATGCATTTGCGTTTGGTGGGATTTTATATTTTGAGGGGAGCTACTCCATGATTTCAGCAGTCAACAGCACTGTTTCAGCGCTGCAAGCCTATAAAACCCAGATGGAGGTTACGTCTAATAACGTAGCCAACGTCAATACCGAGGGATTCAAAAAAAGTAAGGCTACCCTGAAAGAGGGCGATAATGGTGACGTACAGGTTGATGTGAATCGTATTAACACTCCCGGTCATCGTTATCAAGAGCTTGATGGCGATCAAATGGTCGAAAAAGAAACCTCTAATGTGGATCTGGCTGAAGAATTCCCACAAATGATGGTTACCCAGCATGCCTACAAAGCCAATATGAAGGTTCTGCAAGCCCAGGATGAGATGTTGGGTGCCACCCTGGATATATTGGGCTAACAGGCTATCCGTCCACCTGAACCTGAAGAACTCCGCTAGCTGTCATTATCCGGACAATCAGAGTTCCTTTGTTTACACCACGATAGAACATTTCAAATTATCTGTAAATAATTAATCCTCCTTGAAAAATAGTATATGTAGAAGTTGGCTGATGCTGCTCTGGTTGGAACGAAATTGCTTGATACTGCAGGACGGTCTTGTTAAGTAATGGGATAGCCACTTGAATCTTACATGAAAATTAATGAGAAGATGAAAGCCTCCAAATCGTGCAAAATCCTGGAACCAACTCATTAGTAGACGTGTCGGCCATCACTGCGTGCATGGCACGGGACGGACTGAACTATTTCGCCGGGAGGATCTTTGATGTCAAATAGTATTCGCAAAAAAAAAATCTTTTCATCGGCTCAGGAAGCCGCAATTTCTGCCCGGAAGCATATTGAATCACCGCAATGCAAATCGGCCTCTTACCGGTTGGCATTTCAGGATCCGGATTTCCTCCTGCAAGATGAGTTGCGTCCTGTGAGGCTGGAACTGGAGCTTCTTAAGCCGGAATTGATACTGAAAGAACAGCACATTGAGTCGACCGTGGTGGTATTCGGCAGTGCCCGGATTGCAGACCCGGAAACCGCCGAGGCCCGTCTGGTTTCGGCCCAGGCTGAACACAGCAGTAACAAACAGGATCCATTACTGACGCACCAGGTCGAACTAGCCCGTCGAGACCTTGAAAACAGCCGTTATTATGATGAAGCACGTAAATTGGGTCATCTGATTTCCAGTAATACCGGCAAGGACAAACTGGTCGTGATTACCGGCGGCGGCCCGGGCATTATGGAGGCAGCCAATCGCGGAGCCCATGAAGCCGGTATGCCAAGCATCGGCATGAACATCGTATTGCCCCATGAACAGTCGCCCAACCCCTATATTACTCCGGATTTAAACTTTCAGTTCCATTATTTTGCAGTTCGCAAAATGCATTTGCTAATGCGGGCTAAAAGTCTGGTGGTATTTCCAGGTGGTTTCGGAACGCTGGATGAACTTTTTGAAACGCTGACCATCATTCAGACTCACAAAGTGGAGCCGATCCCGGTTCTGCTGTTTGGCAAAGCGTTCTGGGAGCGAATAATCAATTTTAATGCGCTCGTGGAAGAAGGGACCATTAGCGCCGAAGATCTCGAATTATTCAGGTACGTTGAAACGGCAGATGAAGCCTGGAAGCTGATATCGGAGGCGAATGGGCTATAAGCCGATGCTTAACAGCCAACCGCAAAATTTCGAAGGGTGGAATCGCTGCGCTCGATTTAACCATTAATAAAAATTGATAGAATTCCTTCCTTCGACATTTTACACTCAGCTACCGTTGCGAAATATTATTTCTGTATTTTTTCCGACTTCCGCATTCCGAAATCCGATTTCTTTTTAGTTCACACCGACCGGAGGCATTGCACCCAACCTTCGTTTCCCATCTTTGTCAGATCACCGCTGCCGGTATAGATTTTGGTCTTGGCCGGAATATTGTAACTGAGACGCTTAAGGCTAAATAGCATTAAAGACATGCTTTTAGGGCCCCAAATTTTGCCGTATCCGCGCCTTAAAAATGTGCTGCCGCTGAAAAGGGCAGCGGCTTTCGGGACATAATAGCAGACCGAGCCTTTGGTGTGACCGGCGGTTAAGAGCACCTCAATTTCGATGTCTCCGAGTTGTAGTGATTCTTTGTCATTAACTATTCTGTCGGGTTCCAGGCTGCTTTCCGTTTTCTTGAGAAGTTCGCACTCATACTCGTGAAGACAGAAGGTGCCGCCATATTTTTTTTTCATATCAGGTAATGCCTCAAGATGGGATTTGTGGGCGTGCGTAATCAGCAGGTATTTTAGTTTGACTCCCAGATCATCTATGATTTGACCGATCTCCGCATGTGATTCTGAGACATCAATAACAGCAGCTTCGTCACGGCTGATTAGGAGATACTGGTTTTTATCCAGTGAGGTTATAAAACGTTTCGTATCAAAATGGTGTGTTTTTTTGGTCATCAGACAGCTTCCTATAATTAATCCGCCTTGAAAAATTAGGGACGATTTGGTCCGATTTCAAGTCGGCAGGATGGATCTTGCCAGTGGGAAGGTATTATGTTAAATGAAACTAAATGCCGCCAGATCGGAACTGATAAACCGTAAACGAGGTGCCCCATGAGCAGTTTTAAAATAATCGTATTCATTCTGCTAAGTTGCATCGTTGCGACATCTTCGTTTGCCGATATATATAAGTGGACGGATGAAAACGGTGTCAAGCATTACAGCAATTACGCTCCCGCTGCAAAATCCAAGGTCTTGATGAAAACCAAAGAGGAGCCTTATGATGAAGCGGCTGATCGCGCACGGATGGAGACTGAACGGCAGGAGCGCCTGGAGCTTGCCCGCCTGGAGCTTGCCCAGAGGGAAGCAGAACTCGAATTGCGCGAAGCCGAGGCAGAACAGAAACTAGCGGCGGCCGATCGTCTGGCGCAAGAGGCCCTGCGTGAAGCCGATTACTACCTCGATGAGGCCAGAACAGGCAGCCGGATCATTTATCGAGGCGGCGGTTTTTGGTGTCGTGACCATCGCTACGACTGTAACTATCCGATTCACCATCGCTGGTACTATCGTAAAAAGCACCGCCGCAGTTCCCATTATAAAGTATCCCGCCTGAATCCCAACCCGCGCAATCGCTATGTTAAAAAGCGCCACGGGCTGAACAAACATGATTACGGCCACAAGTATCGTGACAAAACTCGCTACCGCCATACTGGGAACTATGCATCATCTAACTTGAATTCTCGCGCGGCAACAAAATTTAGGGGCAACCGCATCGGATCACCCCGCACCAGACTGAATGGGCGGGCCAATATCAGTTGGAGAAGTTCCGGTTTTGCTAGGCGTCATTAATTGGGTCCGGGTTGCAGACGATTATTTCGGTTCTAGAAAATCCTGCAAATTAATGATCTTTTCGTCGCTATTTGCAGCACCTCTCAGGCCCGCAGCGGAGCCTTTGACCTTCTCCTTGCGCAAATTACTGATCAGAGATTGAAGTTCGCTGTTACCTGCGACTAACGAATTGATCTGATCTTCAAGCTTCTTCCAATTGGCCTGCAGATCCAGGGTGTCCAGCTGAAAATTCACTATTCCGGCAATTAATTCTCCCAGGTAGGACAAAATACCGAAGTGGGTGGTTCCCTGAAGGTAGTAGGGGCAATGGGACCACAGGCTGATACATTCGAATCCTTTTTTCATCCCCTCGGATTGAATGATGGAATGAATGGCACTCGGTCCCTGGTAGGATATAGACTTGATGCGCTTTTGCTTCAGATCAGCCAACAATTCCGGCGATGAGGCAATTCCCGAGAGAATTCTATCGGTGTGCAACACGTTATCGTACATGCTGCCCAGAGTGATAATTGTGCGTACCTGCAGTTGTTGGCAAATTGAAAAAAGGAGATCCACGAATTTGAACCATCGCAGGTTCGGTTCATTCGCCTTCAGTAAGACAAGATCACTCTGATCCTCGTCGGTTTCAACTGCATAAAAAGATCCGCCGGGTGGTGTTAGCGTGTTCAATTTGCCTTCTGCAATATCGACCACCGGACGCTGTTCATCATAGCGATAAAATGTGTCCGGATCGAGGTATGCAAATTTTTTTGCTTTGAGCCGTCGAATGAGATAGGCGACCATGCCGTTTGAGATGTTCAGTGCATTGCCCCAGCCGTCAAATCCTGCAATGAGTACCGGATTGCTTAGCTGTGGCAATTCCTTAATATGGATTCCCGCTTTGCTCATAGTCCAAATCTGACATTCTGACGATTAATTGTCAAGTTCATCCTAATCGAATAGGATAGTCTGGTCGCGCTGGACTTCCTCGAAATGCTCGATGAACAGATCGACTTGCCGCTTCAGTGATTCAATCCGTTTGAGGTTGGATACTTTCCAGCGGTACAATTCATTTTTAAGCCAGCGAGCTTCTCCGGCCAGAGCATCGATCACCTGCTCTTTGGCCGGTTCCCAGAGGAGATGGGCTTCCTCGACGGTTAAGCCCACTTTTTGAAAATGCCATTTGCAGCGCCGATCCCACCAAGTTGGCGAAACATCACCGTTTGTTTTGGAGCCTTCGTAATAAAAACAGGCCCACTCCAGTTGAGGCAGCTGGATATGGAGATCTCTGGCCACCTCCCGTAGTGCCAGTATTCCTTCCGGTGTATGTCTGTCAAATACGACCCAGAATGGAAACGCCTCATCCGCTGGCGGCGACTCCGCAGTTTCCTGGGCGTCGGTGGTTATGGCTAAATAGGCGGCGGCCTGGATGACGGCTTTGTCCCGGGGCAAGCCTTCATGCTTAAAGCGCATTGCATTCTCAAACAGAGCGGCCTGGCGCTCGGATTGTTTTTGGGCTGATATCCACCGCCAGAAATCATCGGGTCGTTGAATGGCATTGGCCACAATTCTAATATGCTTATCCTCTGGCGTGCCGTCGTAAACCGATGTGTCACCTTTATGCAGGGCATAAGCCAGATATCCCAACCCGCTGGCGTCTCTGATTTTTTGCACCCGGCTGACTTTGATCAAGGCGGCGACTTTGCTGTGAAATTTCCGGTTGAAATTGAGTTCGCAGCCGAGCGGCCAGCATTCTTCAAAGGTGATAATGGCTGTGCGGGTACGGTACCAATCTTTCTCCTTTGAGCCTAAGCTTTCGATTAAGGCACTGGTGGTGTAGACGAGATCCACATGACCGCGCCGCACGGCTTTTTGAAGCAGCGAGCGGTAGCGTGCGTCTTTATCGGCTTGGCTTATAATCATGTCTCCCGCGGAGTCTCAGGTGAATTTTGCACGAGCCCTCCTGAGGCGGAGAATTGAAAATTGAAGAATATAAATTCAATATTCAATAAATACAAAATAGTGAAAATATCCCAATTCAATTTTCTTGTATAAAGTGCAAACTCTCTAGCTTTTAAGCGCCTAGAAGATAGGCCGTCAGAGTATTACGGTCCTGTTTTAATTTCCGCCACCAAATCCCGGTGGCTCCGGTGTCAGGATTGCTATCTCATTGTTCTCTTCGATTATGACGGTGGTCCACTGTTTACTTGAATACCAGATTCCAATCTGTTTACCGTTGTCATCCAGGATGATGGAGCCATAGGGCGGGTATCCATAAATATTATCCATTTTTGATACCCAGCTTCTCAAAAGAGGCGTGGTAAGCTGAACTTCGCGCCACATTCCCGGTCGGAGTTTGTATTTTTTATTTACCCCAATAATGGCATAGGGAATATTGGCCTGACCGCAGGTGTAATATTTGTGATTCGGCAGTACTTTATAGGTTTGAAACGTACGGTTTACATCTCGATCCCGCTTTAGTTTGCCGTATTTGAAACTCGGTAAATTGACAGTTCCTATGCCTGGTATTTCAAGGGCATATGCATTAGACGCCATTGCGATTATTGCCAGATAAATCATCAGCCATCGCGCAATTTTAAGAAAGTAGCTCCTGGTAACGGTCATCGGTTCACTCCGTATTAAATTAAAAATAATCCTATTTGCAGCCGGGATGATTTGTAACAGAAGTGTTATTAAAACGCCAGTATCAAATTATTCAACGAATAATGTTTAAAGGCTCAACCCTCCTGCTGGTTTCCTTGAAAAATTGAAAGCGGGGATTATTATTTATAGGTATGGTTTTCAAAAGAGGGTCTTTGAATTATGAAGTTTGAAAATAGCGTGATTATCAACCAGCCGGTTCATAACGTATTTGATTTTGTAACAAATCTTAACAACAATACCAAATGGCAGACGGATATTCTGGAATTGGCAATGACTTCGGAGGGTCGCTTCGGACCGGGTTCTACTTATCGCTGTGTGAACCGGTTTATGGGTCAACGTATAGAAACAGAGGGGGTAATTACCGATTACGTGCCTGACCAGACATGTTCTTTCCGGATTACGTCCGGCACGATGACTGGTGAAAGCAACTTTTTTTTCGAAGCAGTGGGCGGCGCCACGAAATTTACCACCACGGCAAACCTTGACCTGCGATACTTCAAGATGGGCAAAATATTTGTAAAACGCAAAATCTATAAACAATTGAAAAATGACATGCTTCAATTGAAAAAAATCCTGGAAAACGGTAAAAACACGCTCTTAAGGTTCGACGGGATTTGATTCCGGCTCGGCGGTCAGATAATCAACAATTTTGTTTTGGCATACATCTTTTTTTAGCGTGATCAGATCGGCAAATGTGATCAAGGACAGCCTTTGAAACATGGCCGTGGCAGCCTCCATCCATAGATAACGCGTCAAACACGCATCTACGCGCTCGCAATCTTCCGGGTCTTTGTCACAATGTATCAGCGTATCGCCGCCTTCAAGCACAGCCACGATTTCACCCACGGTAATCTCTTCAGGTGCTTTTGAGAGCATATGACCGCCCTTGGCTCCCCGGAAGCTTTTTATATAATCGGCTTGTTTTAAGGGCCGGATAATCTGCTCCAGATATTTCAACGAAATATTCTGCCGGTTGGCTATTTCTCCCAGTTGAATAGCACCCTGACCGTAGTTTTGTGCCATATCCAGTATCATGCGTGTGCCATACCTGGTTTTTGTTGAAAGCTTCATTTACCGTCTCCCATAAACACAGCGTCATTACGATAGTGAAAAAAGGATTATATAATGACCCGCTAGGCTATAAAATTAATACGCAACAGTCAAGTTAGAAAAAGCCGCTAAATATATATTGACAACTTCCCAGCTCCCCCATAGTAATCCGTAGTTGGTTGAGAAAAGAATCCGTTTTGGCATCAATCCAAGACATGTTAGGTGATTACCATGTATCTAGATTTAAAAGGCAAGACGGCCCTGGTGACCGGTGCCGGCAAAAAATCTGGTATCGGCTATGCGATTGCTCAGAAATTGGCTGACAGCGGTGCCAATGTGGTGATTGCCGATATGGTTAAAAAAGACGATGGGAGCCAGCCGCCTGTTTCCGGAAACCGTGAGGAAATGATTGCCCTGACGGAAGAGCTGTCCCGGCGATTTGATGTAAAGGCCGCCTTTGTTGCGGTGGATGTCTCCAATAATTCTTCTATCAAGCAAATGGCGGATGAGGTAAGCGCTCAGTTTGAAAATGTGCAGATTCTTTGCAACAACGCGGGTACTGTTCTGGGGGTTCCCAGTGCGATTCATACATATGACGATGACGCCTGGCTGAAAACACTGGACGTAAATCTAAATGGCGTCTTTCGGGTATCCAAGGCTGTTATTCCCTTGATGATGAATACCGGTGGCAGTGTCATCAACATTGCCTCCCGCGCCGCTAAAGTGCCGCCGCTGTTTAATGGTGCTTATGCGGTGGCCAAAGCCGGCGTTGTCATGTTGACCAAAGTCATGGCACGTGAGTTGGCCGGCAACGGTATCCGGGTCAATGCCGTTTGCCCGGGTGTTATTGCCACTGATTTCACGCGGTGGCGATTCAATCTGGAGGCACAGATTCTGAATTCAACCAGCGAAGATCGTGAAGCGGAAATGGTTCAATCAATCCCCATGGGTCGCCTGGGGTCTTCAGAGGAAGTGGCAAACCTGGTGGCTTTTCTGGCCTCCAATCAATCTTCCTACACAACCGGACAGGCGATAAATGTGACCGGAGGACAGTTGATGGAACTCTGACTTTAAGAAGGTTTCAGGTGTCGGGTTTCAGGTGTCAGCAGGACAGCGCGGTATCAAATAATTATACAGGTATCAAAGATATACCAACAGGGGAGGATATATGAGCGAAATAACCGGTGGTGAACTTCTGGTCCGATGCCTGCACGCAGAAGGGGTGCGGTTCATACATGGGATTACCGATGGAACTTACATGATGGTGATTGAAGCGCTCGAGCGGCTTGGCGAGGAGTTGGGCATCCGGCTGATTGTGCCGCGTCACGAGGCGGCGGCAGCCCATGCCTGCGATGCGTACACGCGGGTAACGGGAGATCCGGCAGTCGTGATGGCCTGCGCCGGCCCCGGGGCTGCCAATCTGGTTGCCGGGCTGATGTGTGCTGAAGCCGAAGGCAGTCCGGTGATTGCCATTACGACCTCCCGCCGCAGCGACATTTCTGATTCCTATGTCCATCAGGGGGGGATGCAGGTCAGCCGCCACCTCGATATTTTCCGACCGGCAGTCAAATGGAATGGGAAAGTCGATCACTGGGCCCGCATCCCCGATATGGTCCGCCATGCCTTCCGGGTGGCAACCTCCGGGCGCCCGGGCCCGGTCCACATCCTGATACCTGAAAATATTCTCGGCCAACGGTGTGAAGCGGATGCGGTTTCCATCTGGAGTGCGGATACCTATCGGGTCATCGAGCCTGCCGGGTATGATCCGGAATGTATTCACCGGGCAGCCGAATTGCTGGCGGAAGCGGACCTGGTCAATATCCATTGCGGCAACGGGGCCGAGCGGGCCAATGCCGGGCATGAAATCCGCGAGCTTGCCGAACACCTTGGGGCCGCCGTCACCAATACGATCAGGGCCAGGGGTATCATATCCGACGAACACCCGCTGTGTTTTCATCCGACCTGCTTATCCAGAATCATGGCCAACAGCCAGGCCGATGTGGTCCTGGCCGTCGGCACCCGGCTTGGGGAACTGAATATGTGGGGACGGCCTCCGATGTGGGGTGAGCCGCAAAATCAGCGTCTCATTCAGGTTGATACCGAACCAACCCACATCGGTTTAAACCGGCCGGTTGATATACCGCTTTTGGGTGATGCCGCGGTGGTCCTATCCCATTTGCTGGATGCTGTTAAAAGAATTGCACCCCAAAAGGAGGCCCATCCGAAGATTGCGGAGTTTCGCGCCGTCCAGGACGACTGGCGGAAAGAACTGGACGAGGCCGTGGCCGACCTGGAGCGATCGCCCATGCTGACGGGGCAGATATTGACGGTCTGCAATGAATTTTTTCCAGCAGATGCCATTTTTGTGATGGACGGCGGCAACACAACGCTCTGGAATATTCATTATCACGTGCCCAAAACCCCACGTTCGGTGATGTATTCCATGAACTACGGCCATCTGGGCACCGGATTACCCTATGCCCTCGGGGCCAAACTCGCACGCCCGGACAAAGCGGTTTATTGTGTGACCGGCGATAGTGCTTTTGGCTTCAATATGCAGGAACTCGAAACGGCGGTGCGAAATAATCTGCCGGTTATCATCATTGTTGCCGTAGATGGGGCATACGGGATGGAGAAAACGGCGCAGCGGCGTATGTTCGGACGTGAAGCCGACTGGTTCGGCCACGACCATGCCCCGGTCCGATATGACCAGGTGGCCGTTGCCATGGGGTGTCATGGTGAATTCGTCAGCAAAGGGTCGGAGATAAAACCCGCTCTTGAACGGGCGCGGGCTTCGGGCAAGCCGGCGGTTATCCATGCCGAGGTGGATCCGGCAGCCAACGTGGATCCCCCCGGCAACTGGCTCTGGACGGCCGCGCGCACCGGTAAGCTGGAAATGTAGATGGGTTGCGGGGTACGGGATACGGGTTGCGGGATTCGTGTTGCGGGTTATAGGTTGTGGGATGCGTGTTTTACGATTTCGGATTGATAAAACCAGATAGGAAGGAGTCGAGTTGCGGGTTGCGGAAAAATGAAGGGGAATAGTTAGATCGGATCTCAGTTTGATCGCAAAAGAGATTTCGGCCAGACAGAGTCTCTTGCGGGAATAAAAGAGCGAATATCGAATTTTAAGTGAGGAATTCTGCCTGTCGAGAGCTTCAGGGTCGAACGATTCATTTTTATGAAATCGAGAGACAGAGCGTAGCGAATCCGCTGATAAATCCACATTCCGAAATCCGAAATCGATAATCTCTGTCATCTGCCATTCGGAGCCGGCCAATTGTTAAAACCAATAAAATGGGGGAGTAGCCATGGACGTTGCGGCGATTGACCAGGTGCGGCTTAACTTTAATCCCCAGGGGCTTTTGGCGATCAACGCCGCCATTGGCCTGATGATGCTGGGCGTGGCCCTCGAGCTGAAACTCGAAGATTTTAAGCGAATTTTCCGAGCGCCAAAAGCACCGGCAATCGGTCTGGCAACACAGTTTATTCTATTGCCGGCGTTCACGTTTTTGCTGACATTGATCCTGCAGCCACCGCCGTCGATTGCGCTGGGCATGATCCTTGTGGCCGCCTGCCCCGGCGGCAACCTGTCTAACATCATCACCTACCTGGCGCATGGTAATTGTGCGGTGTCGGTCAGCATGACTGCCGTATCGACTGCTGCGGCCATATTCATGACACCCTTAAATTTGACTGTATGGGGAAGCCTCAATCCTCAGACTGCCCAAATTCTCAAAAAAGTAAGCCTCAGCCCATTTGACGTATTCATCAATATTTTCATCATTCTCGGTATTCCGCTGATCGTGGGTTTGTCGGTATCACACTATTTTCCGTCCCTGGTCCAAAAGGTCAGAAAGCCATTTAAAATTTTTTCGCTGATATTTTTTCTTGGCATCGTCGCGGCAGCACTGATTGCCAACTGGCAAAATTTTATCAACTATGTCGGGCTGGTCTTTTTCGGTGTCCTGATTCACAATGCCCTGGCATTGAATCTGGGATACTGGTGCGGCCGGTTGTTGCGGCTTAACGAGCAGGATACCCGTGCAGTTTCAATTGAGGTGGGGATCCAGAATTCGGGCCTGGGTTTAGTTCTGGTGTTCACCTTTTTTCAAGGACTTGGCGGCATGGCGATCATCACGGCCTGGTGGGGAATCTGGCATATCATCGCCGGTCTGGCTGCGGCATTTTTCTTTTCACGAAGACCGTTGCCGGATGATAGAGGATAGGTGTCAGGTGTCAGGTTTCAGGGGGGACTTAGTGGCAAAGCAGAACTATGGTGGTTGGAGAAAACATTGTAGTGTTAAGTTTTTTATTTAGAGCGCTTGGACAGGGTAACCAAGCAAGCTCAAGGTTTTTTGCCTCCAGGATGGGAGGCATTCAATTTCCGGTCAGTTCGCCTTTTTCCTGAAACCTGACACCTGAAACCTGAAACCTGACACCTGCGAAGCAACACCTGAAACCTGACACCTGAAACCCATCTGTTAAGGCGAAACCCAACAAAATTGGTAATATGAACTATGCGAATCCAGGGTTTTAAAAATAAAGTCGTCATTGTCACCGGAGCCGCCAGTGGTATCGGCGCTGCCATTTGCCAAAGATTTGCCGGCGAGGGGGCAAAGATTGGCCTATTGGATATGGATCAAGCGGGCGTCAAGGTTGCGGCGGATAAACTCAAGGGTGCCGGCGCTGATGCTGTGGGCATCAAATGTGACGTCGTCAATGAAGCGCAATGCACATCGGCGATCGGTGCGGTCATCGAGCTTTTCGGGGGTGTCGACCTACTCGTCAACAATGCCGGGATTACCCAGCGCAGCGCCTTTGTCGATACGAATATCAGCGTTTACCGCAAGGTCATGGACGTCAATTTTTATGGTTCGTTGAATTGTACCCGGGCCGCCATCGGCAGTCTGATTGAACGCAAGGGGAGTATCATCGTTATTGAAAGCCTGGCCGGTTTGACACCATTGCTGGGACGCACGGGCTATTGCGCCAGCAAGCATGCCCTGCACGGATTTTTCACGTCCCTGCGCTCGGAACTCCGGGACAGCGGCGTTCACATCATGCTCGTTTGCCCCGGATTTGTAAATACCAATCTTCAGACCCGGGCCCTGGGAGGTGACGGTCAGGTAACCGCCCACCCACAATCGGTGGTCGGAAAACCGACCTCAGCTGAAAAGGTCGCCGAAGCCATTTACAAAGGCGCACTGAACAAGCGGCATCTGCTCGTTTTAACTCCTGTGGGGAAGCTGGCTTACTGGATCAGCAGATTGGCGCCGGTACTGTATGAACGCCTCATGGCCAGGCAGGTAAGAGAGGAACTTAATAGGTAGGGAGGACAGCCGGCTAAGCGCTATACCAAACAGGACCCGCCTGAGACGTAGAATTGAAAATTGAAGATTGAAGATCGCATGCTATTGATCATCGGTGAACCGGGATCGGGGAAAACGACCCTGCTGAAATACTATGCCATGTGCTGTCTGACCGAAGGCGCCAATCAGATGCTGGGAATCAATGAAACGATGCTGCCGATTTACTTTCCCCTGCGGGAATTGGAGCCGGATGAAGCGTATCCGTTACCCTTGCCCGAAAATTTGGCACGCTGGGCCGGGCGGCACGTTTTAAATATATCGGCCGAAACCTTTCGCGACTGGCTTCACAATCGGGATACCCTGATTCTGCTGGATGGTTTGGATGAAATCAGTGAGTTGGCGCAGCGTAAAAGAGTTTGCGAATGGATTGATAACACCGCCCAGGGGTTAATCCGGGCCCGTTTTGTGATGGCATCCCGCTGGACCGGGTACCGCAAAGCCGATGGTATTGAGCTGGCCTTTGATCATCTGAGGGCCGATGTGAAGCCCTTTACGCCGGATCAACAGGCGGAGTTTCTAAAAAAATGGTTTTCAGCCGTGTTTTCAAGAGAGTATCACGATGTAAACGTCCCCGAAGCTGAATGGCAACAGCTACAAGAAATTCATGCCTTGAAAAAGGCGGACACGATCATCGAATACATCAGCGATAAAAAAAACAAACATCTCAGGGAACTGGCGGCGGTTCCCATGTTGCTTCAAATCATGGCCATTATCTGGAAAGAACGGGATCATTTGCCCCAAAGTCGCCCGGAGCTTTACAGCGCCGCTTTGAAATATTTATTGGATTACCGGGATCGCCGCAGAAATCTGAATCCCAAGCTGCCGGCCGACAAAGCAATGCGCGTGCTGGCGCCGATTTCGCTTTGGATGCAAGAGACGCTAATTGCTGATGAAGTGGCTAAATCTACGCTGCATAAACAAATGCAACCAACCATCAAGACGCTGGACGACGAATTGAGCAGTCAATCATTTTGTGAAAATTTGCGGGATCGGGCAGGTTTGATTGCGGATTACGGTGAAGACAGATATATCTTTCGTCATAAATCTCTGCGGGAATATTTAACGGGTTTGCAGCTTGTTAAAGATGTTCAGCAACAGGAGCGTTTGAATAAACTGGTGAGCTGCTTTGGTGATGACTGGTGGGAAGAGCCGCTGATTTTTTTCATCAGCGAGGCCGATGACAATGATTTTGACAGATTTATGGATACTTTTTTCCGGGCGGATTTCAGTAGGGAATTGAGCCCAGAATCCCAAAGCCTGCTGCAGCAAATGGTGGAGGAAGCATCCCAGCGTAAAATCGATTCATTGGTCAGGCTTTTAAAAGACCGCCGCATTCATTCCAACAAACGCTATCGTCAATTTATTGATTATCTGGCAGGACAGCAAACCGAATTGGCCGATATCCTATCGCCTGATATTTACGGTTCACATGTTCTAAAAGTTTCCTTAAAAATCGAGGGCTTTACGGAATTCATTGGCGAAGATATTAAAAATTGGCCAAACATACTTCGATCTGAATACGATGAAGAAAAACGCTTTAAAGGCGACGACCAGCCAGTAGTCGGTGTTTCGTGGTATGCCGCCAGAGCGTATTGCTTATGGCTTTCTCTTATTGCCGCCAAAGAAGCGAATGTTGAGAGCGAGGAAGCCACGGGCTGGTTCAGGTTGCCCGATGAAGTAGAATGGGAATGGGCTGCCGCGGGTAGGGGACCTGACGACGGTCTGCGCGAGTATCCGTGGCCGTCGGATAAAGGCGGACCAAGTAAGAATTTGGCCAACTATGATGGTAATGTTGGAGCGACTACTCCGGTTGGGCAATACTCGGACGGCGCTTCTCCGGAAGGACTGCACGATATGGCCGGCAACGTCTGGGAGTGGATGGAGAATTGGTATGACGAGGATAAAGATGTCCGTGCGTTGCGCGGCGGCTCCTGGCTCAACCTTGATGACGCTCTGCGCTGTTCCGCCCGCAGCAACTACGCCCCCGATGATCGTTACCTCAGCTTCGGTTTTCGCGTGGTTCGTGCCCAGTCATAATTTCAGGTACTCCGGATATCTGTTCTTCTGATACTCTGAAGCGTTTCAGCTACTCGTTAATTTTGATACCGGTCAGAGAGTACCGCAATATTTCTTCCAGCCGATCCTCATAACCGCCGTAAAAATGATCGGCACCGCCGATCACTTCAAAGTGTGCTGCGGCATTCCACGCATGATAGGATTGGCTGATCATCTCGGCCGGAGCGATGTCGTCGCGGCTGCCGGTTATGACCAGCTTTAAACAGTCAATGGTGCTCACCGATTCTAAATCGATAAACGCCACCGGTGGTGAAACCATCACCATGTTCGCGATACCGGCCCTTGCGCAGTTTAAATGCCCGTTTACCCAGGCCCCGAAAGAATACCCGGCCAGATCAATCTGCTTGATGCCGATATGGGCAAGATAAGCGACGGCAGCTCTGACATCCTCCTGTTCGCCAATACCCTCCCCGTAACTTCCCTGACTGCTGCCTACCCCTCTAAAATTGAAACGCAGGGTTGTGTAGCCCAGTTTTTGATACGTTTGCAAGATCACCATGACCACGTTATTGTGCATATTCCCGCCGTACAGCGGATGCGGGTGGGTGATGACGACACCGCTGGCTTGACTGTTTTTTTGCAGCAATCCCTCAATCGTAATGCCTTCCGCTAAAAACTCTATTCTTTCTTCCATATAATTTGGCCCTTCGCATGTATTTCGCCTTCACGATAATGAATTAACTGAGCACTCTGGTCCAATTTGATATCGTAAAAATTCCAAGTTCCAATTACCAAATCACAAATTCCAAACAAATCAAATCATCTGATTCGGAGAAAATCCATCTAACTGATTTCAGACCGAAGAAAATTTATTTTTAGCCTTAGTTCAGATCGAAGTTATGCGATAAGTCAAGACTTTCTTGGGCTATTGGCGCTTGGAATTTGGGTATTATTTGTTATTTGTAAATTGGTGCTTGCGATTTTGTTTGTGCAGGGATTCAATGATAATTCAGGTTTTATGTTCTATATTCTTATTGTATTTGCAGTATGTGACATTATCTAACTTGCTTTAATACCTTTACAATTTCCTGACCGAACTCCTTTTTCTGCCAGTTTTTCATTTCATTTATTGCGCTGAGATCAGATACCTTATGCGGCTTCTGCTGGGCAATTGTACTCATCAGCGCTTTGGTGCATATCAGGGCCGGGTCGAGCGCCAGCCTGGCGACTTGTTCATCACGCCAAATTCTGAGAGCTTTGACGCGCCCTGCGACGACCAAGGGTACCCTGGGGGATTTCTTGCGTGGATACACCGGCAAATTTTCCTGCTCGATTTGCATTGCATCCTGTATCGCGCTAATTAATCCGGTACCGTACATACTGATTTGCTTGGTGCTCAAGGCCCTGGTTTTTTCCAGCTGCTTTAAATCGGCCGGTTTCTTGTCCGCCAATTCTAGCAGTGAACGGTTGCCGAATATTCTGAACAGGGGTTTATCTTTTTTTGCGGCAACCCTGCGACGAAACTGAAGCAGGGTTTCCAGCACGACCAGACTCCTTGGATCAAGCTTGCCCGCACCTTTAAAATGCATGTACAGAGGATCTGTATTGTTGGTGTTTGGACGCACATTGCTCAAATATTCACATTCTTCCTGCACCCACCTGAGGCGTCCCAATTCTTCAAGCTCGCTTGTCAATATTTGCGCCAGCGGTAATAGATACCTGGCATCCTGGGCAGCGTAGGAAATCATATCCTGCGGCAGGGGTCGCCTGGACCAATCTTTGCGTTGAAATTTTTTGTCCAGCGCGACGTCAAACTTGTTTTTAAGCACTGCTTCCAGGCCGGTTTCAGAATAACCCAAAAAGCGGCTTGCCAATTCGGTGTCAAACAGGTTGTTAATCGCGATATCAAAATCTCGATACAGGGAGCGGACATCGTAGTCGGCCCCATGAAAAATTTTGAGGACCCCCCGTCTTTTAAAAATCGGTTTAAGCGGCGACAGGTCCCTTACCATTAGCGGGTCAATGACCGCATTGATACCTGGGGCGGCCATCTGAATCAAACAGACCTTTTCCTTAAAATGGTACATGGAGTCAGCTTCGAGATCAACGCCGATGGTCTTTTCTTTTTCGATCGTCCGGGCCAGTTTCTTAAGCGAGTCGAAGGTATCGATGGTTTGATAATGGTCGCAAATCTCTTTCATTTTTTCCCTTGACCCTTGCGATAGTTTTTCCTATTAATTAAACTTTGTGCGCAAATACGCCTTGGCAACGTTCGAGATCGATTTATCGCAATTACCTTGGAACGTTGATTGTTGCTCTAAAATTCAGGCAACAATTTTTTTGAAAAACATTAATTGTCTGATTATACAAATAGTAGTAGTATCAATACTTTGAATATTGCCGAGGCTAACGTGTGTCCATCCATCCTGCATCAGGCGGGCCGCAAGGACACTAACTAACTTTACTATATCACAGTGGGTTTGAAATGATAAATATAACACTTCCAGACGGTAACATAAAGGCTTTTGAAGAACCGGTGAGCGGACTTGAAGTCGCAAAAAGCATTTCCGACGGTCTTGCCCGCAACTGCGTGGCCATGGAAATTGATGGCAACCTGGTGGATCTGGGCTTTGCCATCGACCATGACGCTAATATCCGATTAATCACCTCCAAATCTAAAGAGGGCCTGGAAATTCTGCGTCACAGCGCCGCACATGTGATGGCCCAGGCCATCCTGCGAATTTACAAGGATGCGAAACTGACCATTGGTCCGGCAGTTGAAGACGGTTTTTACTATGACATCGATATGGAGCCGGTATCTGAAGACGACTTCCCGAAGATTGAGGCCGAAATCAAGAAAATCATCAAAGAAAAGCTGCCCGTGAAACGCCGTGAAGTGATAAAGGCAGAGGCCCTGGAGTTCTATAAAGACGAGCCCTACAAGCTTGAAATGTTATCAGACCTGGATGATGGAACCATCTCATTTTACGAGCAGGGCGAATTTACCGATTTGTGCCGTGGGCCCCATATCCCGCACACCGGCTTTGCCAAAAATATTAAACTGATCAAGGTTTCAGGCGCCTACTGGCGTGCCGATCCTTCCAAGCCCCAGCTTCAGAGAATATATGGCACCGCCTTTTTTGATAAGAAAGAATTGCAGGATCACCTGACGTTTCTCAAGGAAGCCAAGAAGAGAAACCATCGCAAGATCGGTCAGGCGCTGGATCTTTTCAGCTTTCACGAGGAGGCGCCGGGAATGGCGTTTTTCCATCCCAAAGGCATGGAGATCTGGAATGCCCTGCTGGATTACTGGCGCCATGAGCACCGGGTCGCCGGATATGTAGAAAGCAAGACGCCGATCATGCTAAACCGCACCCTTTGGGAACGCTCCGGTCACTGGGATAATTATCGTGAAAATATGTATACCTCATCCATCGACGATATGGAGTATGCCATTAAACCGATGAACTGTCCCGGTGGAATGCTGCTTTACAAAACCAAACCGCACTCCTACCGGGACTTGCCCCTCAGGATCGCTGAAGTCGGTCTCGTTCACCGGCACGAGTTAAGCGGCGTGCTGTCCGGGCTGTTTCGGGTCAGATCGTTTCACCAGGATGATGCGCATTTATATATGACCGCGGACCACATCGAGGCTGAGATCCTGGCGATTTTGAATCTGGCCGAACGGATGTACGGTGCCTTTGGTTTGGGATTTCATCTGGAGCTGTCCACCCGGCCGGAAAAATCCATCGGAACCGACGAACAATGGGAAACAGCCACCAGCGGTTTGGCATCGGCCCTGGATGCTTACGGCAAGAAATACGAATTAAATGAAGGCGACGGCGCTTTTTACGGCCCCAAAATTGATCTTCATATCAACGATGCCCTGAACCGAACCTGGCAATGCGGCACGATTCAATTGGACATGTCACAGCCTGAAAATTTCAACCTCTACTACATCGACAAGGACAATGAAAAGCACCGTCCGATCATGATCCACCGCACCGTCTTCGGATCCATCGAGCGCTATCTGGGGATACTGATCGAGCATTTTGCAGGCAAATTTCCATTGTGGATGGCACCGGTTCAGGCAATTGTTCTTCCGATCAACGATGATCTGGTGTCATATTCCCGGGAAATCAGCGACGTTCTCACCAATGCCGGATTGCGCGTGGAAGTCGACAGCCGTACCGAAAGTCTGAACAAAAAAGTACGTGAAGCCCAGCTGCAGTATGTCCCGCTGATTCTTACCATTGGCGGCAAAGAGAAAGCGGCCGGAACCCTTTCGGTAAGAACCCTGGACGGCAAAGTGAAATACGGGGTCACCCACCAAAGCTTTCTGGATACTGTTTTGCCGCATATTCGTAATCGAGAGTTGTCACTGGATATTTTTGACAGTAAGTAACCAGACCCGGACAATGCGGGAACGTGAGCATAATTGAATTTGCCCGCACATGTGGGTAAAAATTGTCAAAAATATGTTTCTGCATAAAGCACAAAGAAGTTTCGATTAAGACGCTAACTTGATTCCAGGCGATACCTCAACCGGGACTTTATTGGTTGAGGTATCGTTTTACTTTGGCTAGACATAGTAATTCCCGGCATTCAAAGGTTGTGGGGAAATGGCGAAAAACGCGGGCGTAACGACCAGTAAGATTAATTTCTGCGATTTGCTGTGCAAGCATGCGGACTTTGCCCGGATGGATGCGCTGGACGGCGGTTGCCGAACATTTCAATCCCTGTGGTGTAAACAACTGAAAAAACATGTCACGAAAAATGCACCCTGTGAAGTGGCATTCGGCAAGCGCCGACCCACGACGGGATTCTAATATTCGTTTATTGAGCTGACTGGGTTAAAGGCATAAGAGATACGGCTCAAGGCGCACGGCACAAGGTATTCGGTAAAGGACTCGGAGCAGTACGCAGAACATCAGAAAAGAGGGAATTAAAATATTTCCCACTTCCGCTTTCCGACTTCCGAATTCAATAATTCTAGCATCTGTATTCTGATTTCTGTCATCTGGTGTTATTTATGTTACCTAAAGTCAAAAATTTTACCTATCACTGGTTGCCGCTCATTGCATATTGCGTGTTTATCTACATCCAGTCTTCGTATCCATCACCGGAAAGGCTGCCCGCATTTGAATTCAGCGACAAGTTGCTTCATTTTGCGGCGTATGCCGTTATGGGTGTTTTATTTTACCGCGCTTATCAGACCCTGCCTTTCAAAACGAATATTCAATTGGTCGTGCTGTTCAGTATGATTTCCGCTCTACTGTACGGTGTCAGCGATGAAATTCACCCATCTTTCGTCCCTTACCGAGACGGCAGCTTTTGGGATGTGATTGCCGATGTTCTTGGGGCGGTCTGCGGTGTCTACATATATCATCGGTTGATGATGGTTCATAAACCACGTTGACAAAACATAGGGTTTCGGGTAAAAAGATACCTTCCCCAAATCTCCCTTAAAAGGAGGCAATTCCGATATGGCCGACCAGAATATTATAGTTATTAATGGGAATGAATTTAGCTTTGAACGTGGTGAGAGCATCCTCGATGTCGCGCGACGCAACAGTATTGATATTCCCACGCTCTGTCACTTAAAGGCCGCCGCCGCCACCGGGGCATGCCGGGTTTGTATGGTTGAGGTGGAAGGCGCCCGCAGTCTGGTCGCCTCCTGTGCTTCGCCGGCAGCCAACAACATGGTTGTGCGAACCGAATCCGCCAAGGTCATTACGGCCCGGCGCATGGTTATACAGCTGCTGCTGTCATCGGGTAATCACAACTGTGCGGTCAGCGGTTCGGCCGGTGATAACTGGACCGAATTCCAGCTCAAGGCCCAGCAGACGGAAGATACCGCCGAGCTGTGCCCGGTTTGGGGCGACTGCAAACTGCAGGACCTGGCATTTCGTTACCAGGTAAACAGTGAACAGTTCATCCCCACTGAAACGCCGCATCAGATGGAGACGGTTAACCCCTTTATCGTACGCGATTTTTCGCGTTGTATCCAGTGCGGTCGGTGTGTCCAGGCCTGCAATGAAGTGCAGGTAAATCAAGCCATCCACTACGGCTATCGAGGGGCAGGCACCAAGATCATTGCAGCCGGTGACCGGCCTTACAGGGATTCAGATTGTGTGTTTTGCGGGGAGTGCGTGCAGGTGTGTCCCGTGGGTGCGCTGGTCGAAAAGGATGCGCGCTATCAGGTGCGGCCCTGGGAAACTAAAAAAGTGCGGACAACCTGCAGCTATTGCGGCGTCGGATGCCAGCTTAATCTGCATGTCAAAGACAACCGGGTCGTCAAAGTGACGGGGGTGGAAGACTTTGCCCCCAATTACGGCAGTCTTTGTGTCAAAGGACGGTTTGGCTATGATTTCGTCAATTCGCCGGATCGCCTGACGACACCCTTGATCAAGGAAAATGGTCAACTGCGGGAAGCCACCTGGGATGAGGCGCTTGACCTGGTTGCCAACAAGTTCAATGACATCAAAACAAATCACGGTTCAGACAGTCTGGCCGTGCTGACATCCGCCAGAATCACCAATGAGGAGAACTACATCGCCCAGAAATTTGCCCGGGCGGTGCTTAAAACCAACAGCGTCGATCACTGCGCACGTCTCTGACATTCCTCCACTGTGGCCGGTCTGGCCGCAGCGTTTGGAAGCGGCGCCATGACCAATACCATCGATTGTATTGAGAAGGCGGATGTCATTCTGATCACCGGTTCCAATACCACCGAGAATCATCCGGTGCTGTCCAGCTACGTTAAACGGGCGGTCACCCAAAAGGGTGCCAAACTGATCGTCGTTGATCCAAGGCGCATTAAAATTACCCGATTCGCGGATAAATGGTTGCGGCAGAATCTGGGTACCGATGTGGCCTGGATAAACGCCATGATGCATGTCATCATCAAGGAAAACCTGCAAGCCCAGGATTATATCGACCGCCGCACCGAAGGTTTTGCAGAAGTCAAAAAGACCGTCGAAAAGTATACGCCGGAATATGTGGCGGAGATTACCGGAATTCCCGCGCAGGACATTGTCGAAGCCGCCCGTCTTTACGCCGGCGCCGAGCGCGGCAGCATTTTATACTGTATGGGAATCACGCAACACACCACGGGAACGGATAATGTGAAGTCTTTGGCCAACCTGGCGATGTTGTGCGGCAATCTCGGCATTGAAGGCGGCGGTGTCAACCCGCTGCGCGGGCAGAACAATGTTCAGGGGGCCTGCGACATGGGCGGCTTGCCTGATGTGTACTCCGGTTATCAGAAAGTGATTGATCCGGCAGCCCGCCAGAAAATGGCTGAAGCCTGGGGGGTTGACGATCTTTCGGATAAGCCCGGTATGAAAGTTACCGCGATGATCCCGGCGGCCCATGACGGCCAGCTCAAAGCCCTTTATATCATCGGCGAAAATCCCCTGGTTTCAGATCCTGATTTGAACCATTGCGAAAAAAGCCTCAATAACCTGGATTTTTTGGTGGTACAGGATATTTTCCTGACCGAAACCGCCAGGCTGGCGGATGTCGTACTGCCTTCGGCCTGTTTTGCCGAAAAAGAAGGAACCTTTTCCAATACCGACCGCCGGGTGCATCGGGTGCGCAAGGCCGTGGATCCGCCCGGGCAGGCCTGGGATGATTGGAAAATTACCTGTGAAATCGCCAGCCGGATGGGATCACCCATGAGCTATGAGAGCAGCCGGCAGATTATGGAAGAAATCTCGCAGGTAACGCCTTCATATGGCGGCATTACCTATGACCGGATCGAGTTGGAAGGCATTCACTGGCCGGCGCCCACCGCCGAACATCCCGGAACACCCGTCCTGCACCGCGAGCAGTTTGCCAAGGGCAAGGGAACCTTCCACGCGATTGATTACATACCACCGGCCGAACAGGCGGATGATGAATATCCGATGTACCTGACGACCGGCCGGTTGATTTATCAATATCACACCGGCACCATGACCATGAAAAGCGATGGTATCATGGATATAGCACCGGAGTGTTTCGTTGAAATTTCATCCCAGGATGCCGGCAAATATGAGGTGGCGGACGGCGCAGTGGTTGATATTGCCTCCCGCCGGGGAACTATCCAGGCCAGGATTAAAATTTCGACCAAAGCGGTTTCCGGTACGGTGTTTATACCGTTTCACTATGCGGCTGCGGCAGCCAACCGCCTGACAAATGCCGCGCTGGATCCGATTTCCGGCATCCCCGAGTATAAGGTGTGTGCGGTGAAGCTCTCCAAGACGGCCTAGCGCAAAGAGCATAGGGCATAGGGCATGGCGTATAGAGCATGGCGCAAGGTATAGGGTATGAGGTGTAAGGTCTGTGGTTTCGGGTGTCAGGTTCCAGGTGTCAGTGCTGCTGCTGGCCTGAAAAGCGGCCAGCTGAATCGAAAAAGAGGCTTTTTAACTTAATTTTTATGATTTATTGGAATCTTAAATTTATGAATCATCTGCCTTAGGGAAAATACCCTACGGGCCTAAGACCTCTTAAACGAAGCTACCCCGCGCAGGCATATCAGCCCTGCACCCAGCAACAGTATGGTTGCCGGCTCGGGGACCGGAGCCGGTCCGGGGACCGGAGCTGGTTCGGCTTCTACGGTCAGGGTTAATTCGTGGAATGTATAGCTGCTCCAACCCATTAGTTTCATACTGAGAATACCGTCTTCCCCCAGGGCCTCATTGAGCCCTGCCGGCTGCCACCACGGCTCAGTGACGCCAAAAGACATGTTAACAATAGGATCCTCAGGGTCATACGGCGGCATGTTGACCATATCATCGATCCATTGCCAATCACCGCTCGGAAGTTCTACCCAGATTTGCAGGCTATCTCCGCCCGACTCACGCTGGGTGAATTTGGCGTCAAACCTAAAGTCGGTGATTACGTACTGGGTGGCGTCGTATCCGGGGTCCAGCTCCAACCTTTTAAAATCATTTCTTTTTCGAGTTGAACCCGCCGCCAAAGCCTGGTCATATAGTTAGACTGCTGCGAGAAAAATAACGGGACTTTCACACGTAACGCAATAAAAGTACCAATTTCTGACCTGATCGGTTTTATTGATTAATATATTGTTTTCAAGTAGTTATAAAATAGAGGGGGTTGCTGTAAATAAAGGCTGTTACGAAGAGTTCCCAAAACTATGAACTTTTTTTTCATAGTTTTGATGATATAAAAGAAAGGCGGCTTTTAAAAATAAAACCCCCGGTCTTCGGTGAAGACCGGGGGGGTTTTATTCTTGGTTCAAGATCTAATCCAACCCTGACGGATGGATGTTATTCTTCCTCTTTGGAGAACAGCACATCGACATCCTTGAGGTCGTCTGCCAGGTATTCGCGTTCATTTTCACCCAGAATACCCATGGACAGGCAGATCAGGGTCCAGAGGTGGACGTTGTGCCAGCCGCCTTCGTAAAATTCGCTCAGGTCGTGAATTTGGGAATGGCAGTTGTGACAGGGGGTAATGCAATACGGCGCTCCGGTGGCCAGTATCTGGTCGGCTTTCAATTTGCCAAAAGTTCTGCGGGCTTCGGGCATTCCGTTTTGCAGAAAACCACCCCCGCCGCCGCAGCAATAGTTGTTGGAGCGGTTGGGGGTCATGTCGACAAAATTTTCTTCCCCGACCACGGCTTTAGTTACAAAGCGCAGGTCTTCGGCCATCGGATCACCGTAGGTTTTGCGAACCAGCTGGCAGGGATCCTGGACGGTAAATTTAATCCGGCGCTCCTTGTTCCACTCGGAGTTGACTTTGAGTCGACCTTCGCGGATCCAGCGGGCATACAGTGAAATGATGCTCTCGATCTCGAAGTTGTGCTCGATGTTGAATTTTTGCAGTCCGACCCGGACTGCGAACATTTCGTGCCCTCACTCCGTATTGAGCCAGTACTTGCAGCCCAGATCATCGACGGCTTTGGCTTTCGTCCGTACGATGTGCTCCCAGTTATCGAGATCGGCCATGAACATACAGTAGTTTTCGGCCGCCCAGCCTTTGGTGCCGTAGGTCCAGTCGGCACCGACGTGGTGCAGAATCTTCCACAGGGGCACCATTTCATCGGGTTCGGTCACCGGTTCCCGGGAGTTTTGATTCAAGAAATATTTGGCGCCTTCTTTGTTGACCGGTGCCAGCAGGTCCTCATATCCGGGCTGGGTTTCGCGAACTTCCTCCAGGACGTCTTCTACCACAAATTGAAAATCTTCCTCACCAGCTCCCATGGCGCTGCAGGTGTCGCTTCTAAGCGCCATGTCGCAGGAGCCTAAAATACCCTTGGGCCTCTCCTCCCGGGGTCTGCTTTTTCTCACATTGAATACGAGCTGCGGGATGTCGATTTTCATCGGGCATACGTAAATGCAGCGCATACACAGGGTGCACATCCAGGCCCAATCTGAACTCAGAATTTCTTCGTCCATCCCCAGGGCCGCCATGCGTAAAAATTTTCTGGGATCCATGTCTTCCAGACCCGTGGCCGGGCAGCCGGATGAGCAGGCCCCGCATGTCAGACAAAGGTTTAGATTGCCGCCTTCCGGCAGAATCTCTTTAACCTTGTCGATAAATATGCTTTTTTTCTTACCGCCAAGTTTGATTGCTTCTTCAGCCATGCTGTAAAAACCTCCGCTAATTTTTTTCTTTTTTTTCACGTACGCCTGATTTATTGGCGCAAGTATTTATAATCTCGAAAATTTCGATAAAATGCAAGATGAAAAAATTAATAAAAAAGCTCTTATGCCAGAATTTTTACAGGATGTCAACGATCTCATACAAATTTAGCAGGATTAGGAGCATATGATCATAATTTTCGTGCAAGATTCATAAATTAACCCGGAATCAGAATCGTGGATCCGGTCGTTTTACGCGCCTCGAGATCGCTATGGGCCCGGGCGGCTTCTGCCAAGGGATAGGTCTGCTTGATCTCGATTTTTACCACTCCGCTTTCCACGACCTCGAATAAATCCCTGGCATGCGCCAGCAAATCCTCACGCTTCGCGGTATAGGTCATTAACGTCGGTCGGGTCAAAAATAACGATCCTTTGGCTGTCAGGACGCCCAGATCAAAAGAGGGAACCGATCCGGAGGATTGTCCGAAAGCGACCATCATCCCCATCGGACGCAGACAGTCCAGCGATTTCATAAACGTGGCCTGACCCACGGAGTCGTAGACCACATCCACCCCGGTTCCACCGGTAATCTCTTTTGTTTTAGCGACAAAATCTTCATCGTCATAAAGGATGGGATGATCACAACCGTTGGATCGTGCAATTTCGGCCTTTTCCTGGGAACCGACAGTGCCGATAACGGTCGCCCCAAGGTGTTTGGCCCACTGACAGGCAATCGAACCGACCCCGCCGGCGGCGGCATGGATTAACACCGTATCGCCGTTTTTAACATCATAACAGCCCCGCAAAAGATAGCGCGTCGTCATGCCCTGGAGCATCATGGCCGCTCCCTGTTGGCTGGAGATGCTTTCAGGAAGCTTCACAAGCCGGTGCGCCGGAATCCGCCGGACTTCGGCATAGGCCCCGGGCGGAGGGCCGGCATACGCCACCCGGTCACCGACCGCGACTTCCGAAACCCCCTCTCCAATTTCCTCCACAACACCCGCTCCTTCCATACCCGGCGTCCACGGTAAGCTCGGTAAGGGATACAGCCCGGTGCGGTGATAAACATCAATAAAGTTCAAACCTACTGCCTCATGGCGTATTAGCGCTTCACCCGGCTCCGGTTTGCCGGGATCAAAATCCTCCCATTTTAAAACTTCCGGACCGCCGGTTTCGTATATTCGTATCGCTTTGGACATCGTATCCTCCTTTTCAGATGATGCTTTTAATATCAATAAGTCTTCATTGAATTTATAATAATATTCGTAGCTTTTTTAGGAAGTCAAGTTGGGAGAGTCGGATTATTATTTGTTCTTAAGGGTTAACGAAGAAATACATTCACTGTTTTGGAAGTTGAGGCGCCTGGCCGGCTAGACACGGAAGCAAAGGATTCCGCAACGGCGGATCGCCATCTTCCGCATTTCACCTATTCTGAATCACCACCCGGTGAAATTCTCAATTTGATTGACTAATACCCATCGATCTGGGTATAAAGGCATACAAACTATCCAGATTCTGCTTTTCTAGCTGACCCGAAGTGGTTCTCCATTTGAATAATCGAATCCGATTTCACATCTGATTTTTGCGCTCCTCCGAACATTCCACAACAGAGTTACAGAACATCAAAATAGCAATTGTACGGGGTGACCTTATCATCGCTCCATCTGATTACCAGGAAATAAAACAACCGCTGACACCATAGAACCCTCCATATAAGAAGCGAGGCACGATTATAATGAAAAAATGTATAGGGATATTATTGTTGTCTATTCTGTTCATCAATCTCCCACCATCAGTCGGTTTACCATGCACAACATTCCTTCTCGATAATGGCGGTCAGCCGGTGTTTGGAAGAAACCTTGACTGGTATGTAGGTGATGGACTGGTAGTTATTAATAAGCGAGGTGTCGAGAAAACTGCGAATCCAGATCCCTTTAACCGGGTTAACCTTTTGACCTGGACTTCAAAATATGGCAGTGCAACATTTAATCAGCATGGGCGTGAATTTCCCTTGGGGGGAATGAACGAAGTCGGTCTGGTGGTGGAAACAATGGTGCTTGAAGAAACCGAATATCCATCGCCCGATTCAAGGCCTGATGTGGAGGTTTTGCAGTGGGTACAGTACCAACTTGATAATTTTAGCACTATCGAAGAAGTCATCTCAGGTCAATCACAGATAAGGATTCGTGAAAGAGCAACGGGGCTTCACTTTTTAGTATGCGATAGAATGAGAAACTGTGCCACTATTGAGTTTATCAGGAAAACAGCAGTTTACCACACAAAAAAGACGCTGCCGGTTAACGCACTGACAAACAGTAAATATGCTGAAACCATCAGTTTTTGGCAAAAGAAAAGTATACCTCAACCTGACAAGTACAAGACTGTTGAGCGGTTTGCCCGTGCCGCCAACATGGTAAAGAACTATGATCCGGGAACGACAAAGGCACCGATAGATTACGCTTTTGACATCTTAGAAAGTGTTGGACATGACGCTTATACACAATGGAGTATTGTTTATGATGTAAAAAATCTCAGTGTTTATTTTCGAACCCTTGAGAACCAAAGCATTAGGCATTTCAGTCTAAAATCGTTTGATTTCTCCTGTGCAACACCTGTAAAGGTATTGGATGTTAATACCGAGCTGTCGGGAGATATTACGGACAAGTTTATTGATTACGCATATCAAATTAATCGAAATCTAATCGGGGAAGCCTTCAGAAAAACACCCGGTTTAACAACTCTCCCAGAGCATGATTTAGACATGCGTGCGGAATATCCCAAAAGCACTTCCTGTACCGAGTAAATGCCGGCAATTATACGACTGATGATATTTGAGCCTAAATAAGGGAAAAGACGATCTGTGATCCATATTATAATTATGGACTTGAAAGGTATACTTCGCACCACAATAATAGGAGCTTTCTGAAAGATGATAACTCGCTAAACCCTATAGTTGCATAAAATTTTGAAATCCAACTTCGCTGCTGCAATGAAGACCATTGAAAGTATTGACTGATCCTGGATTCTGGTTTCTGGATA
>CACVKW010001505.1 GCA_902749685.1 Olavius sp. associated proteobacterium Delta 1
AACAACCACCCTACATATAAGGAGGATTTTTTTCAATGACTCGTATTATTACTCACTTTATGACTCATTCTAAACCCGTTTTTGGACAAGAGTGATGGAAAGAGTTCCTTAAATATTCACTATTCAATCGACACTATTCAATCATTTGAAGAAGGTGAAAATTATTCATAATCAATCATGCAAATGTATTTAC
>CACVKW010001506.1 GCA_902749685.1 Olavius sp. associated proteobacterium Delta 1
GGCATAACCTGATTTCGAAATCACCAATTTCGCGTTTATAACTGCCTGTTATTATTAAAGGCAGTATTTGATTTTCAATTTATTTTGGACAGCAATGAAACATGGCGATTTCTGAGCAGGGTCAATGCGGCATGTCCAACGTCAATGGTTATTCGTCTACCAACGAGGTGGCGGCCAAGAAATGTATGTCCGCCAAGCAATTCAAAGATCTCCACCAGGATGATCCATCATACCTTGATAGCCTGCTTCTATGGATGGACCTGGGCGATCGCTTCGGTGCTTATACCAACGCCTGGAACGCCGTCAAAGCGGCAAACTAGGACGATTCAGCTATTCACCAACGGGTGTCCCGGGCAGGGTTTTGGCCTGCCCGGGTTCTTATCTTTTTGCTTGCCATATTCCTGCTGAGCATTACAGCCATGGAGTGAGACACCGTCCCTTGAAAATGTCTAATATTATCGAACTGACGGCACTGACCAAAATTTTTCCTGGCGGTATCGTTGCCGTCGACAACCTATCCCTGAACATAAAAGAAGGCGAATTCGTTACCCTGCTTGGCCCATCCGGTTGCGGCAAGACAACAATGCTACGTCTAGTTGCAGGATTTGAGATTCCGACTAAGGGCCAAATTTCGTTGGCCGGAGAGGATGTCACTGAACTTCCGCCCTATCAAAGGCAAGTCAATACCGTCTTCCAGGATTACGCTCTCTTTCCCCACATGACCGTCGCTCAAAACGTCGGCTACGGCCTGCGTGTCGCAGGCATTGCCAAGAAAGATATCGGCAAGCAGGTTTCTGAAGCCCTGAGCATGGTCGACCTTTTGGAAAAGGCGGATAACCGCCCTGGGCAGTTGTCTGGAGGGCAGAAGCAACGTGTTGCCCTGGCACGGGCTCTGGTTCGTCATCCCAAAGTGCTTTTACTCGACGAACCTTTATCATCGCTGGATGCGAACCTACGTGAAACGATGCAGATTGAATTGAAGCATCTGCACCAGAGACTCGGTTTGACTTTCGTCCTTGTCACCCACGATCAGACGGAAGCGATGGTGATGTCGGACCGCGTTGTTGTGATGGAAGAAGGACGCAACGTTCAATCGGGCACGCCAACCGAACTTTACGACCACCCGGCATCGGCTTACGTGGCCAACTTTCTTGGCAATTCCAATATGATATTCGGCCGTGTCACGGCGGCTGACAAGAACGGTGCGACCATCGATTTTGAAAATGGCGCGGTTCGCAGCTTTCTCGACGGCGCGTCATTAACTCTCGGTGAGATGGCGTCGGTCAGCATCCGACCTGAGAAAATCGGGTTTCTGGTGGATGGTGAAACGGCCCCCGAAGGCTTTAACGTGCTGACAGGTACCGTCCATGATTGCCTGTTTCAGGGCAATGTGATCAGAATTGAAATGAATTTGGATATCGGGCGGGACACTCCGTTCTTTGTCGAGGTTCATCTCCGTTCGACGGTCAGCCGTTCTGCCATACCACAGCCGGGCACCCGTGCTTCGGTTGCCATCGACCCGCACTGTGTTTCCGTCTTTCCAGCAGATGAACCAAGATGAAACTGAGCACTCGTAATAGAATAGCATCATACTTACTGATCTCGGGGCCATTGCTGTGGACGCTGATGTTCCTTTTCGTTCCCTATCTGATCATGTTTTCCTACAGCTTCTATCTGACACAATTCCCGGTATTCATACCGGCTTTCCAATTGGGGAATTATGTTCAGATTTTCATTGAACCCCAGTATTACCAGGTTCTGCTAAGGACGGCTAAAATCGCTATTCTGGTCGCTTCCAGCGCGTTGATGCTGGCGTATCCCTTGGCTTATTTTCTGGTCTTCAAAATCAAGTCGGACAGGGTTCGCCTAGTTCTTTACATGGCGGTGATCGTCCCGCTTTGGGTATCATACCTGCTTCGGTCCTATACCTGGAAGACTATTCTCGGCAGTGAAGGGGTGTTGAATTCTTTCCTGGTCTGGGTTGGCATCCTTGATAAGCCGACAGATATATTCCTTTACAACCATTTTTCCATGGTCGTGACCCTGACCTATATCTTCATTCCGTTCATGGTCATGCCCATTTATACCTCTCTTGAAAAAATCCCGCGCAATTTGGTCGAGGCATCAAAGGATCTGGGCCTTGGCCCGATCCGAACCTTCTTGAACGTCACGCTGCCGCTTTCGATGCCAGGCGTTATTGCTGGAGCTACGTTTACCTTTTGCCTGACGTTTGGTGATTTCATAGCGCCATTCCTTGTCGGCGGACCCAACGGGATGATGGTCGCCAATGTGATTACGTCGCAATTCGGTGCTTCCATGAACTGGCCACTGGGAGCGGCCTTGTCGGTTATCATGCTGTTTGTTGTGCTGACCATTATCACGATTTCCGACCGGCTCGAACGTGCCGGACGGCTAGACCTGGGATAGGGGAAAGGGAATGAATCCGACCTTTATAAGGCGCAACACCCAACTTCAGGAACGCTTCGGCGATAGTTTTCTTGGCTTGACCGCCATGATCGTAATGGCGTTTTTATACTTACCGATCTGTATCTTGATCATATTCAGCTTCAATGACAACCGGATCACGACCCTGCCGTTGAACGGGTTTACCTGGCGTTGGTATGAAGCAGTTTTCAACAATGCCGATATGCTGGAGGCGATTGTCAACAGCCTTTACGTCGCCTCCTTTGCGACGATGGGCTGTTTGATCATCGGGGTGCCGGCAGCATTTGTACTGGATCGGGTGAATTTTCCCGGGAAATCAGCATTCAGGCGTCTGATCCTTCTGCCCATTGCCTTACCCGGGGTGATTACCGGCATTTCCATGCTCAACCTGTTTCGGGTCGTGGGCTTCAATCTGAGCCTGGAAACAGTAATTCTCGGTCATGCAACCGCCCTGGTGTCGATTGTCGTGACCCAGGTGTTCGCCCGTTTGCAGCGCCTCAACCGATCCTTTGAGGAAGCCTCCAGCGATTTGGGTGCACGGCCGTGGCAGACATTTTTTTTAGTCACCCTGCCCAATATCCGCTCGGCGGTCATCGGGAGTGCACTTCTGTCGTTTACCGTTTCGTTCGATGAAATTCCCGTTACCTTTTTCCTGACCGGACGCGATAACACGTTGCCCATGTACATCTGGTCGACCCTCAGGCGTGGGATAACGCCCGAAATAAACGCTGTCGGCACGTTTATCATCCTGATTTCGCTGTTCCTAATCGTGTTATCTGTCTATTTGCTGAAAGATACCGATAAAGACCGCTAGCCAGAAGCATGGGAACGCCCATAAAATTATAACTCAAATTCCGCACCCCCCAATAAGGGTTTAGCGTGATAAATTACTACCAGCAAATTAAGGGGTGATCCCTTTGTCTCTTCCGACAGGCTGAAATATTCAGAGCTTGGGTATTTTTCTGTCAGGATATTATCAATCATGCTTACGATTAATTGTTCAATACAGTTTTACCTCGATAATATAGATTGTATTTCTTTGAATGAAAGATATAGACGATCTATAAGCCATCCTTGTTGATAGGGAATCCGTGCTAGTATCTCGTTGCGGGTAATATGAATATCAAGATTGGCTGGGATATTGTCGAGAACAAAATTTTGGCCTTTGCTTGAAATTATACCGACCAATTTCCTCAATACGTAATGAATTTTTGATATGATTTCCTTAATTTCAGTTTCAGATTTTGACAAAACAATATAATTTTCAGCGATACCGGGATTGTTTATCTTAACCGTTGAAGCTGAGCTACCAGCTATAGTGATAGAGAGACCCCCAGCAGTGGTGGTCATATCATTTCTCAGGAGAATTCTATGATAGCCTGAACACGGAGGAATTAAAAACCTAAAGCACAATTGGTTTTCCAAAGGAAGGTACTGACCTTTTCTTTTAGGACTTGGAAGACTATAGCTATTACAGAAAATCGTAAAATTAGAGTTGATATCAATAATATTCGTTACATCATCAAAAGGTATTTTACCAAGATCGGTATAGAATATTTCCGAAAAACGTGAGGTCGCTGTGGGTTTTTTGATCATTTGTATGCCCATTTTTGCGCTGAATTCTTTGATTGCTTTTTTTGTTTTTGCCATGGGTTTGAAATAAGTGGAAATGGCAAGATATAAAAACACGGGCAGGAAGGATCCAAAAGCAATAATTAGAATCATTTTGCTTTTAGCCGCAAAGCCAATTACAATTAACAATACTACCGATGCAGTTAAAATGCCCGGTATCTGTTCGGAGAGATTGAATTTTTTCCTTTTCGTTGGCCCAAATTGCTTTTCCCCCAAAAGATTAAAAAATATGCACACAACAACAACGAACACAAAACCGAAAACTACCGGATGTATATCCTGTAGAATTGGAATTTCTTTACGCAAAAAATAGAGTAATACGATGAGGCTTGAGATTATTCCAAATAATTTTAATTGTTGCTGCCTCAATTTCATTGACATAGGGCCCCCTTTTGCATTCCGAAACGAAGTTTCTTAATCATCGAAAACGCCTACCTGATATTTCGACCACCTCAAACAACTATGAGAAACAGTTTCATAATTAGGCACCGTATTTACGAAGAAGTGCTATGATCTTCTTATGGCCCCTTTCTGTGGCAAGCATCAAGGCCGTCGAGCCGATGTTGGTTTTTGCTAAGAATCCATTCTTATCGGGTCCGCATAGAAAAATATGTAAATTACCCAATATAATCTGTTATATCGGCAAATTTCCGCTGATACTTTAGTTTTAGAATCAATCATTATCCTAATGTAAGTAATTAATAATTATGGGGAATTTAGACGGGGAATTGGAAATTCTACGACCCTTTGAATCGAGGTAATAAATCCAAAACTTTTCTGCTGAGCTCTTAGAACCCGCCAGAGGTTTGATTTTACCCTAACATTGCATAAATTCTTATCATCTAGCCTGGCCGTTATGCCTGAGATCGTTGCTTTTTCCGGGCAGATGCTGGATGCTTGATACTCGATGCTGGATATCTAACAGGACACTATCGGTGAATTTCAACGACATCCAGTATCCAGAAACCAGAA
>CACVKW010001507.1 GCA_902749685.1 Olavius sp. associated proteobacterium Delta 1
CCAGAGCATCGCGTTTAACCACACGGACATTTTCTAAACCAGCGGCCTGAACTTTTTTTGATACCCGTTTGGTATAATCTGAAAGTGCGTCCATCGCCATCAGGCACCCTTGATCGCCAATTAGCTCTGCTGCCGGTATAGTGAAAAAACCAGTGCCGCACCCCACCTCTAAAACGGTCTGCCCAGGCTGAATGTCGGCACCTTGCAGGGTTTTTATCGGGTTCATGAGCCAGCGTCGAGCCCTGCTTCCCATAAGCATTCCAGCTGGTTTGAAAACCAAATTCAGTATCTTTGAATTTCCCAAGTCTTCTGTATTCATTTTTCATTTCCTGACTCGAATAGAGTGTAAGTCTATTCATGTTAACGCATCACTGGATGGCCTTCTGTTCCTTTTTCGTTGAGCAAATTTGATACCGATGTACGGAAACAGGAACAGCGCAAATATTACGACTTTGGTCATGAGCAATCCGGTGTACTGAACAAGGACAACTTGTTCACCGGAGAGATCAAAAAACTTGCCGTGCATTTGCCATGCCCAGTGCGGCACACCCATGACCACAACAAGCCAGATGGTCAGCAAGACAATGCCAATGACAAAGCATCTAATCAGTACTCCGGCGATAGCGTCAAACATTTTATCCACACTATTTTGCCCGCTCATTTCTTTCTCCTTTTCTGTTTTAGAACTATTAACCTTTATATTGGATCTCTCCCCAAGCTCTGGTTTCTATGATTAAAAAGCACGCCCATCTCTAACTGACTAACGACTGAATATCTCTAAAAGCCTGGCAAAAAACCCGTCGTTTGGGCTTTTCCATCCAGGAGATTCTGAAGATATCGATCTTTGTTGATTATACTCAGATTCGGATGCCATTTTAGCAGGATAGCCAATGGAAGTTATTGCCTCAGAAATTTCACTGTCTGTCAGGCTTTGCTCGTGATCAACCGCCACCAATCGTTTGTCAATGTTTGCCAACATCCCAATATAACCGTCAAAATTCTTTAATTTGGCGTTTATCTTAACCAAACAGGCTCCACAGGATAGATTGTTAACCTTAAAAAACGTTCTTCCTGAATCTTCAGCCCAGCTAAGTACGCTGAAAAAAATAAACGATATGGATAGCAGGCAGGCTGCAATCAAATTTTTCGTTTTTTGCATCATTAGGCCTCCTTCGATAAAAGTAATATTTATCGCAATTTCAAGATATTAACCGGGAATCAAAGTCTGGGATATAAAAATACAATCAAGATTTTCCCAATCGCTATTTTAGGATAATGTTTGAATAATCTCAATGCAAGCTGGATGTCGTAACTGGATTGCAAATGTCGTGTGTGGATTTGTTAGCCTGATGATGGCCGCATTCGGACTTGACTGATGACGCGAATGGATTACAATGTCGTAACAAAATCCCAAAAAAATGACAAAACGCACAGTTTTGTCGGGGGTATCGATGTCAAGCGAAACAAATAGAGCCAACCAACCCATGTCTACGGTTCAAAAAAGTCGATCCATTTTTAGGGATATCGCAGACTATTTGAAGACCCGAATGGATGATTATCCAAATAGGTCCTCTTTTAGGATAACCGTATATCTGCTGGAAGGCATTCTTATTGGCTTATCTACCTATCTGTGGCTGGAATATGCTCAGATGGGAAAGCTTTATCATTGGCTTTTCCCAATAATAGTCTCGTCAGCCATTGTTGGTGTCCACTATACAATAACAGAGACGGTGTATAAATTTTGGAAACCGTCCAAAAAAACACTTGGCATATTCTGGATGATTTCATTTGCCGGCATTGTGATGAGTTTCCTTTTAGTTTATCTCACGGGGATATGTGGGTTTGTATGTCAGATTACCGGCTCGTATTGTCCTGCAATATGGCACACCTCTCCGCCTGACACGATTGCCGTATTCTTTAAAACAGCCGTCTTGCCCTGGGTGATATCAATATCTTGGCTGACTCAGGCCATACTAAAAAAAGAAATGGCTAAAGAACTGGCCAATATCAAACAAATTAATGCTTCATTAGACCAAAAGAAATTGGAAATTAAATCGCAAAGGGTAACGATTAATGATGAGAGCGAAAAGCATTCGGACAGCCTTGGTGTCCCTTCGAAGGATGGTATCATAAAGATTGCTTTTGTCGACCTTTACTTCATAGCCGTAGAGGACCATTATTGTAAGTTTGTGTTCAACAGGAAAGGGAAAATTTACAATGAGTATGTGCGATTATCTCTGAAAGAAGCCTTGGCGAACCTCCCATCCAGCCATTTTGCCCAGGTTCATCGCTCCTATGCTGTCAATCTACAGCATGTTAAACATATTAAAAAAGAAGGACAGGCTTACCAGTTATTTATTGAGGGAAGCGACGATTTCCTTCCCGCGAGTAGACACCGCGCCCACACCTTTTTACCTAAGCTAAGGGGTATCCTGAACTAATCGGCATCCAGCTGCGGCTCATCGTTAAAACCCTACAATGTAGATAAATTCAGAGATGACCAACTATCGATTATCCGAAAATAATTACAGATAGGTTACGGACATTTTAACCGTGCACGACTCGCTATAGATCGCGAAGCATTCGAGTGTATATGGCACAAGCAAGTCTTCAATATTTTGCAAGTCCCCAAATTGTGAAATTTAGAATGCATGAAAATTTTTTGGATGTGCTGAAGAAAGGTGCAAAATTCCGCGATGTTAGTTTAATTGCCGAAATCGCACCTTTCGCTAAATTGGCGATTACTCATACCGAATATACCAACTGTGATGAATATCATGTTGAAGGATTCTGTAGTATAACTTGGGCAAACAAGTTCGGATAGATATTCTCGGCTGTGATATTCTGAAGCACAACTTGACTTATTGAAGGGATTTTACAATCGCTGCTAAAGTATTTTGGACTCCAGGGTTTTAGCCGTCTACTGGGGTAACGTAATGGTGAATTCGCACCCGGTCCCTTTAAGATTCTTGACGGATATATTGCCCTCATATTTTTTTACGATCCCGTAACTCACCGACAATCCCAGCCCCAGGTTGGCCTCATTGCCTTTTTTGGTGGAATAGAAGGGCAGGAAAATATTGTCCGGATTTTCATCCTCTATTCCGATGCCGTCGTCTTTGAAAATAATGCAGGCAAATGGCCTGCCGTCCATATTGACACTCGATGTTTGAATGTCAATCGCCCCTCCGCCATCGGAGGCCTCGAAACTGTTCTTCAACAGATTCAATACCACCTGTTTGATTTCATTCATATTGGCATTCAGATGAATGGGATGCTCGGCCGGTGTATATTCGATGCGAATCTTTTTATTTTTTGCGTTGAATCGGATAAGATTGATAATACTTGCTATCAGGCCGTTTAATTCAAACTCCTCGTTTACCATTTTGTTGCTGTCTGAAAACGAAATCAGGTTGCTGACAATCTGTTTAATATCGGTGAGCTCTTCTTCAATGTTGGCAATGGTTTCATACATTTTTTCTTTGTCGATCTGGAATTTCATAAAATTTAAGTGATTGTAAATGATCTCCAGCGGATTGTTGATTTCATGCGCCACCCCTGCGGCCAGTATTCCGACCGAGGCCAGTTTTTCAGAGAGAATCACCTGCTGTCGTAAATTTTCCTGCTTGGAGACGTCTTCGATGATGGTAATATTGCCGATCAGGAAAGCACCGTCATATATCGGCAGGACTTTGACGTTCGTAATGGTCTTATTGGCATTCACCACAATCGGAGTATTATAAAATGTCTGCTCTTTTTTTTCTGAAAATGCTGATTTGATCAATTCCAATGCGTTTTCACTGCCTTCCGAAAAAAGATCATCCAGGAACAGATTCCGATAGACTGCGTTTTCAAGATTAAAATAGACTTTGCCGTAGTCGTTGATCATTTTGATTTTATTTTCGTTGTCGGAAACAATCAGATTGATCGGCAGCTTCTGCAAGATGGCCTCATTGTATCGCAGGAGTTGATTAAAATCCTGATAGCTTTCAATGTCGTCACTGCCGGAAATTTGCGTGTAACACAATTTGATCAGGTTGATTTTATCGATGTTATTCACCGAATCGGTTAATATAATCTCGCCGTTTCGCAGGATGGTGACTTTATCGGCCAGGCCGTATATATCATCGATATTGTGTGTGATACAGAGGATGGACGTCCCCGTTTTCTTTAATGCGCTTAATATATCGAGAATTTTATCCAGATGCGTGGCCGCCAGTTTCTCCAGCACTGCGTCGAGGATGAGAAGAACCGGTTTCCGATATACGCTTCGCAGAATATGGATGACCATCCGATCGGACAACGATAAATTATCAATGATGGCGGCAGGGTCGATATCGAAACCGTAGCCGGACAGCAGGGCGCGAGCCTCTTCCTGAATCAACCGTCTCTTTTTGCTTAGGGGAAACAGGTGGTAGACTTTATCCGGAATAAGCAGGTTTTCAGTGACGGAAAAGTAATTGATGAGCTGAATTTCCTGGGAAGCCATCTCGATGTTCAACTGACGCGCTTTGCGCAGGGTGAAGTGGGGATAGTTTTCGCTTTTAAACAACAGCACACCGGAGGCGGGCTTGAGTGCTCCGCTGATAATCATCCCCAGGGTAGACTTGCCGGAGCCGTGATCCCCGACAATGGCGTGAAATTCAGACCGGTGAAGATCCAGGTTGATGTTTTTCAGTACCCGAATATTGTCCCGGCTGAAATTGATATTTTTCAGCCTTAACAGGGGTAACGGACCGTGGGGATGGGATCCACTATCCTGTTCCTGTGAGCGATATTCCATACTTCTTTAACTTGTTGTACAGGGTTTTCCTGCTGATTTGCAATAAGGCAGCGGTTTTGCGCTTATTATAATCCGATTGCTTCAGCATCCTCAAGATTAACATTTTTTCGGTTTCTTCCCGAATGTTGTGGCCGCTTTCTTTTTTCTCCATATCCATAAACGACGCCGGCAAATCCTCAATTCGGATCTGGCCCGTTGTTGACATGGTGGCCGCGTAGTTAATGGTATTTTTAAGCTCTCTGATATTACCGGGCCAGTGATATTCGCAAAAGCACTTTAACACGTCATCGGGTACCCGATTTAGCGCTTTTGAATTGTTGTTTGAAAAAAAGCTGAGAAAATGATTCACCAGAACGGGTATATCATCCATTCGCTCCTTGAGGGGCGGTATGTGCAGGGTCGCCGCATTGATGCGATAGTAGAGATCTTCTCTAAACCGCCCTTTATCGATAAGCCCTTGAATATCCTTGTTGGTGGAAGCAATAAAGCGGACGTCGATGGTAATGCTTTTGTTTCCGCCGATTCGTCTGATCTCGTGGTTTTGAAGGGTTCGAAGTATTTTTGCTTGGGTAGAAGGCGCCATGTCACCGATTTCATCGAGGTGCAGGGTGCCCCCGTCGGCCTTTTCAAAAATACCGATAAAGGTTGCATCCGCGCCGGTATAGGCGCCCTTCTCATGGCCGAACAGCTCGTTGTCGAGAAGCGTTTCGGGAAAGGCCGCACAGTTGATGGTGTTGATTTGATAAGCGCTTCGTCTGGAATTGTTGTGGATGAAATTTGCCAGCAACTCCTTGCCTGTCCCGTTTTCCCCGATGATTAGAACCGGTATATCGGTTTCGGCCAGCCGTTTCGCCTTATTGCACAAATCAATCATTTTCGGGCTGCGCGTGATGATCCGATCCGTTAATGCGACGATTCTGTTTTTTAAGCGCTGATTTTCACTTTTAAGATTCGCCAACCGAATGGCGTTCTCGACGATTTTTAAAATATTGTTGAAATTTAACGGTTTCTGGATGTAATCAAAGGCACCGAGTTTAACCGATTTGACTGCGGTTTCAATCGAACCGTATCCGGTAATCATGATGACCGGCAGTTTATTATCCCAGGACAACAGTCGATCAAGGACGCTTATCCCATCTTCCTTGCCGAGCACAATATCCAAAAGAACCACGTCCACATTGTGTTTCGACAAGATGTCAAAGGCCTTGGCACTGTTTTCGGCAAAGTGGCTTCGATATCCGAGTTGATCAAAATTCTGTGCCAGACTTTTACAGAGTTTGATGTTGTCATCGATGATCAGAATTCCCGTTGCCATTGAGATCTCTCCTTACACGCTTTTACACAATGTGTGTAATATTTACACAGATTATGATCCCAAGTCAACCTCATAAAAATCCAATTTCCAGCTGCGCGGCTGTCCTTAAACTGATCTCTTCGGATTCGCACGCCCATCGATTATCGTGCTGCGTCGTATCCGTGATTGGTTATAATATCAGAGGATTATTGTATCACTCGCCGGGATGGCATCACCGGCTCTTGCCCAGACCGTTTCCTTGCCCCTGTTTTCAAGACATGGCAAAACTCCGAATCTGGCACATGGATTGCTATATGGATACCATAACCACGGCGTTGCGAGAAACGTGCCGGTTTCGGGTTGGTCCCCGGATTGATCCAAGAAAAAGCCTAATCTATATCCTACCTTATCCATGTAAGGATGATCGGTCCTATCGATGCGGGAACGCCGCCATCTCTTGACAGATGGATTTTTTAATCTTTAATGTCTGTTTGAGTATGGATCCAAAGCAGCAAGAAATCGAACAACGGATTATCAAACAGAACCCCAAAAAAGGAAAAGGAGGCAAAAATGAAAGCGATCTTTAAAACCATGTCGGTAATTGTAGCGGTACTTGTGGTCTGTTCGTTGGCGGTCGTGACGGCGAACGCAGCAGGCAAGAAGATTGTCGTGGGGTTTTCTCAGATCGGCGCGGAAAGCGCCTGGCGGGTGGCCAACACGGAATCGATTATTTCCGAAGCCAAAAAATATCCGAATATCGAGCTGAAATTTTCCGACGCCCAGCAAAAGCAGGAAAATCAAATAAAGGCCATCCGGTCATTTATCGCCCAGGGGGTTGATGTGATCGCATTTTCCCCGGTCGTGGAGACAGGCTGGACACCGGTGCTAAAGGAAGCAAAAAGGGCCGGAATTCCGGTCATTCTCAGCGACCGAGCCGTAGATACCGACGACGATTCCCTGTGGGTGTCCTTTATGGGCTCTGACTTTGTGGAAGAAGGCCGCCGGGCTGCCCAATGGCTGGTTGACAATTATGAGCGATTGAAAAACCCCGCCAAATCCATGCAAGTAGTCAACATCGTCGAGTTGCAGGGAACCGTGGGGTCGGCTCCGGCCATCGATCGAAAAGTCGGTTTTGAGGAAGTCATCGTAAAATATCCGAATTTTAAAATCATCAAATCCCAGAGTGGGGATTTCACCCGCTCAAAGGGCAAAGAGGTGATGGAGGCTTTTATGAAAGCCGAGGGCAAAAAAATTGACGTCCTCTTCGGACATAACGACGACATGGCGATCGGAGCCATCCAGGCCATCGAGGAATTCGGACTGAAACCGGGCAAGGACATCATCATTGTTTCCATCGACGCCGTTCGAGGCGCCTTTGAGGCGATGCTGGATGGGAAACTGAATTGCACCGTGGAATGCAGTCCGCTGCTTGGACCGCAGCTGTTTCAAGCCGTCAATGATCTGATGGCCGGCAAAACGCTTCCCCGGCGCATCGTAACAGAAGAAGGTGTTTTCCCCCAGGAAGTTGCCGCGGAAACCCTTCCGACCAGAAAATATTAGTAATATGGTGGTTTGAGCTAGCAAGTCCCCGGATTCACACGGCTTGCAACCGAGATCAACAGCGTGTGAACCGGGGCTGAAAACAGGCGTGTGAAAGGCATTCGTGGAATGACGGGATCCGATGCTATCGTTACGATCCAAGGCTTGAGCAAAGAGTTTCCCGGTGTAAAGGCCCTCTCCAACGTCGATTTCACCCTCAGGCGGGGCGAAATCCATGGTTTGATGGGAGAAAACGGAGCCGGCAAGTCGACCCTCATTAAGGTGTTGACCGGACTTTACGCTAAGGACGCGGGTGACATCTTTCTTGACGGCCAACGATTGGAATTGAATTCTCCCGAGGATGCCCCCAAACTCGGTATCAGTACGGTGTATCAGGAGATCAATCTGATCCCGGCGCTGTCGGTCGCCGAGAACATCTACCTTGGACGGGAGCCCACACGTTTCGGCGGCATCAACTGGAAAGCCATTCACGCCCGCGCAAAATCCGCCATCAAGAAACTCGATCTGGATATCGATGTAACCTTGCCGGTATCAGTCTATTCCGTGGCCGTTCAGCAGCTGGTGGCCATTACCCGTGGCTTGGACATCTCAGCCAAGGTTCTTATTCTGGACGAACCGACCTCCAGCCTGGACGCCGCTGAAGTGGATCAGCTCTTTTCGGTGCTGCGCAAGCTGCGGGACGAAGGGATGGCGATTCTTTTCATCACCCACTTTATCGATCAGACCTATGAGATCACGGATCGGATCACCGTGTTAAGGAACGGGGAACGGGTGGGCCAGTATGAGACCAAACGACTGCCCCGCATCGAATTGATCGGCAAAATGCTGGGGCGGGATGTATCGGAGTTCGAGGGCGAAAATGATGTCGGCGTTAACGGAAAACCGGCCGGCGCAAAAGAGATCTTCTATCAGGTCCGCGACATGGAGCGCAAGGGATCTGTTGCCGCGTTTGATCTCGATATCTGCAAGGGCGAGGTGCTTGGACTCGCCGGCCTCCTGGGTTCGGGAAGGTCGGAAATCGCGCGCCTGTTGTTTGGTATCGATCGGCCCAATAAGGGCAAAACGACCTTAAACGGGCGCAAGGTGTCCATAACTTCGCCGCGCAAAGCCATTGCACATTATTTCGCCTTTTGTCCCGAAGACCGCAAAACCGAAGGAATCATTTCGGATCTCACCGTGCGGGAAAATATTATCCTTGCCATCCAGGCGCGAGACGGTATATTCAAAACCATCCCCCGCAAAAAGCAGGAAGAAATTGTCGATAAATATATTCGCGCCCTGGACATTAAAACCCCCGGCCCGGAACAGATCCTTAGCAACTTAAGCGGCGGAAATCAGCAGAAAGTCGTCATCGCCCGCTGGCTCGCTTCCCAGCCGGAATTTCTGATTCTGGATGAACCCACCCGCGGTATCGATGTGGGGGCCAAGGCCGAAATCGAAAAACTGATTGTTTCTCTCAGCAAAGAAAACGGAATGGCCATTCTGTTTATTTCATCAGAGCTTGAAGAGGTGATTCGGTGCAGTGACCGGGTGGCGGTTTTGAGGGACAGAAAAAAACTGGCCGAGCTGACGGGGGACCAGATTGAAGAAAAAACCGTTATGCACATTATCGCCAATGAGGACGTTGAATGAGCGCTCAGCGGATCAAAAACGACAGTTTCCACAAACTGCTTTGGCCCCTGGTGGCATTGGGAATCATTCTTCTTTTTAACATGCTGTTTACGCCGGGCTTTTTTCACCTGGAGATAAAGGACGGGCATCTTTTCGGAAGCCTGGTGGATATCGTCAACCGGGGGGCGCCCGTCATGCTGCTGTCGATCGGCATGACCCTGGTGTTCGCCACCGGCGGTATTGATCTGTCGGTGGGTGCCGTCATGGCCATTGCCGGGGCTTTGGCCGCGACCATTATCCGCCCGGATTACGTGAAAGGGATTTTGGAATACGGGGAGCTTCGGCCCTTGTTTATCGTGGTTGCCATCCCCCTGATTTTATCGGTCGCAGCCGGGCTGTGGAACGGCATTTTGGTGGCCTATGTGGGAATTCAACCGATTATCGCCACCCTTATTCTGATGGTGGCCGGCAGAGGAATCGCCCAGCTCATTACCCAGGGGCAAATTGTGGTCTTCATCCATGAACCGTTCCAGACCATTGGAAGCGGATTTTTCCTGGGTCTTCCCTTTCCCATCTCAATTGTCATATTTATGGCCAGCGCCACCTACCTGATCACCCGCAAAACGGCCATGGGCATGTTCATTGAGGCTGTGGGCGCCAATCCGGTGGCCAGCCGCTACATGGGGGTTAAAGAAAAGCTGATCAAAGTAGCGGTCTATATGTTTTCCGGGTTGTGTGCCGGTATCGCCGGCCTGATCATCTGCGCCGACATCAAGGCCGCCGACGCCAACAATGCCGGCCTGTTTCTGGAACTGGACGCCATTGCAGCGGTCATTATCGGCGGAACCATGTGGGGGGGGCGGTTCACCCTTGCCGGATCCATCATCGGTACCTTGATCATTCAAGGTCTGACGACCACCATCCTCACCATCGGCATTGCCCCGGAAATTACCCTGGTGTTCAAGGCCGTCGTCATCATCGGTGTGGCCCTTATTCAGTCGGAAGCGTTCAGGAGAACAGTCACGAACCGTTTTGCAGGGCTAAAGGTAAAGCGAAGATGAAGCTTGTATTGAATCAAAAAAATATTCCGATTCTTGCCACCATTGCGGTATTCTTTCTGATATATACGGTCGGATCCGTTATGTACTCCGGTTTTTTTTCTTTACGGGTCTTCACCAACCTCTTTATCGATAATGCCTTTGTGGGGGTCATTGCCATCGGCATGACCTTTGTGATCCTTTCCGGCGGGATCGATCTTTCCGTGGGATCGGTGATCGCATTTGTGGGGGTGATGTCGGCCAAATTGATTCACGTCTATCATATCCATCCGGTACCGGTCATTCTTATAGCGCTTCTGTTCGGCGCCTTTTTCGGCTTTACGATGGGCTGTTTAATCCACTTCTTTGACCTGCCCCCCTTTCTGGTGACCCTTGTGGGTATGTTTCTGGCCCGGGGACTTGCCTTTCTCATCAGCCTCAACGCCATTCCCATCAAGCATCCGTTTTTGGATAGCGTTGTGGATTTCGGCATCCCCCTGGGGTTCAGGGCCTGGCTTCCAGCCACCGGTATCATTTTTATCGTCGTGGTGTTGATCGGAATCTATCTCTCCCACTTCACAAGATTCGGACGCAATGTCTACGCCATCGGCGGTAGTGAGCAGTCGGCGATTTTGATGGGACTTCCGGTGGGCAGGACCAAAATTCTGATTTACAGCCTTAACAGCACCCTCGCCGCCTTGGCGGGAATTGTCTATTCGCTTTATACGCTTTCAGGATATCCTCTGGCCTGCGTGGGCCTGGAACTGGACGTAATCGCTGCCGTTGTCATCGGCGGCACGCTTCTTACCGGTGGCGCGGGATATGTGGAAGGAACGTTAATCGGAGTTCTAATCCTGGGATTGATCCAAACCTTTATCACGTTCCAGGGGACATTAAGCTCCTGGTGGACAAAGATTGCCATCGGGGTGCTGTTGTTTATCTTCATATTATTGCAGCGATACCTTTCGGCAACCTCTATCACCACCAAAAACCAATCCGCAGAAGCAGTATCCGAGATGCATGTGCAGCAGGCTTGAGGCGCACGCGGTGTACAGGGTAACGCAGTTGAGCTTCATCTTCTCACTTAACCCTAACTACCAACTCCCAATTAGTCATGACAGTGAACTCTGCCAGTCAATTTCAACTTTGTCTATCAAAACACCGTGCCCGCACCAGCGATAGCGGTCTAATTGGGCAAAATTTTTAACTAATTCTGCATTTAGAAAAGGCAAGACGTCTTCGATATTTTCATCAAGATGGGCATAACAGTGGATTGAATGAGCACCTGGCATGCGTTTTGATCTAAATATCTCTTGAGTGTATGTCTTCAGCAACATGGCCTTATACCCTCCATCTTGAGTTGAGAATATAACTATGCAAATAATGGGTTGTCAGAGCTTGGGGAAGATTTCCTTTTTTCTTTCGATGGCTAATTGCATAAAGACTTCAGCCTTAGATTCTGGTGGCTGGTATTGTTCGTTTGCTGCCTTTTTCATCAGCTGCGCGGCTTCGGTGGGGCAGGTCGTTACACACAGGCCGCAGCCGATGCAGCGGTCCAGGTCGATGGCCGCCGTATCATCCTCTCTAGTTATAGCTTCCATTTGGCAGCGATCGAGACAAGTTTCACACCCGGTGCACTCATCGGCATCTACCGTAGCGAAATAGTTGCTCTTCACTGCCGCGGCCGGCACCGGCTGCTTTTTGAGCGACGCCAACATCTCGCAGCAGTCTCCACAGCAGCTGCACATGACGCCTGCCTTCTGGGCGTTGAATGGCTGCATCACCAGGCCTGCTTCATCGTTGTTTTTGATGATCTTTTTCGCTTCTTCTTTGTTGATAAAGCGGGCCATTTTGTTGTCCACGTAGTATTTGGCGTTGGAGCCGAACATGAAACAGGTCTCCAGAGGTTTGCCGCAGCTTTGATTGAGTAGCCCGTTTTTGATTCGGCAGACACAGGGCGCCAGGGCGATAACTACCTGTTCCTCAATGATCTTCAAGACGTCCTCATAGGGGGCAATCGGCCACTTCACAACCAATTCACGATTGATGGGTATGGGCCGCAGGATGGGCGTCTTATGCCCCTGAATCGTGCGGCCCAAACTTTCTTCAAAATAATCTTGCATATCCTGTGCGAATCCGCGACCCATGGTTGCCAGCTGGAAATCGTAAATTCCCGGCACGAACGGCACGACGCCGTAACGAGCCACATCGCCCTTTCTCAGCCTGAAAATGAGCCCCTTTTTTGCCATGCTCTCCATGAGTTCAGCCGTTTCCCCGGGATCACGATCCAGCCGTTTAGCCACGTCTTCAGGAGCCTCCAATAGCGGAGATAACTTCAAGAAAAATTCAGCCTCGTCTTCAGTGAACAATTCTCTCAGTATCCTTATTTCAACACCGCTATCAGCAGTGGGATAGCCTGAAGCAAAATCGTCGAGCCGCTTTCTTAAATCTTCGTACACGTCATTCATAATCCTTTCTCCTTTTTAATGATGCAACTTCGTGGTAAATTATTACTTATTTCTGTAATTGAAACGCTTAGTTTTCCCGTTTTAAAAATTGATGAGTGCTACTTAGGACGGGTTGAACTTCTGAAAGACGGCGTTCAGGACGCTCTTGAACACTTCAATCTCCTCTTGGGAAAACCCGGATTTGATCTCTTCGTTAACTCTCTGGATGACGGGTTTTGCCTTGTCGCATTCCGCGACGCCCTCGGGAGTTATGTAAATTCTGATGGAACGCCTATCATTCTTGCTCGCTCTGCGCATGACAAAAGCAGATCTTTCAAGGCGATCAATGAGGCCCGTCAAAGTGGAGTTTTCCACGGCCAGAGCCCTGCTCAACTCGGTCATGGTTCGCCCGTCGTCGCGCTGTAATATAAAGAGGATACCGGCCTGCCCCAGGGTTACTCTAATGCCCTCGGTGAAAAGGGCGTTAGTGATATAGGTCCGCAGCTTTTGCTGGGCCATAATAATTTGGTATATGAGTCGGTCATCGGTCTTCATTTATCCGCTCCTCCAGATCTGTACATGTGCCGGAATACTCCTTGGGGTGCAAGGTTGCAGTTACTGCTGCGCCTGTATGGTGTAAGGGCACATGGAGACACATTTAATACAGGTGTACATGGAATGGTCATCAACGCCGGTTACATGATTGATCATCTGGGCATCTGACGCATCAAATGCTTTGGTTTTCATAAAAACACCCTTAGGGAAAGGCACTCCCATACACAACATGCTCTCGGCCGACGGAAGGGAATCAGAAGATCTGTAACCGGGGGCATCATTTTCCAGGTGCGAGGATTTCTCTATGCCGAAAACGGGGATATTGTTCTTTGCAAAAAGTGTTTTGATCTCTTGAACCGTTTCGTTCATGTTAAACTTCCTAGTTCAGGTTGTTTTGCAGACCAAATTAAGATTGCTTGTATTGTTCAGGCCATGGTTCTTTTCTGATTTTGAAAAAAATATCAGCCATTTGCAAAGAGGTAACGATCCAGAAAGAATTTCACAGCAATTCTATACCCTGACATTGCATAAATTCTTGTCATCTAGCCTGGCCGTTATGTCTGAGATCGTTTCTTTTTCCGGGCAGATGCTGGATGCTTGATACTCGATGCTGGATATATAACAGTACACTATCGGTGAATTTCAACGACATCCAGTATCCAGAAACCAGAATCCAGGATCAGTCAATACTTTCAATGGTCTTCATTGCAGCAGCTAA
>CACVKW010001508.1 GCA_902749685.1 Olavius sp. associated proteobacterium Delta 1
ATAACCTGATTTCGAAATCACCAATTTCGCGTTTATAACTGCCTGTTATTATTAAAGGCAGTATTTGATTTTCAATTTATTTTGGACAGCAATGACCTTAAATATTCAATCGTCACAAATTATCGAAAGTATTTCAGATAAACTTTTTTGCATAAAAAGCACAAAAATAACTTATGAGGACCTAAACGGCCTTCTCTACTTTTACAAAGCATTCCATTAGAGAGTTGGCACCCCCAACCGGATCATAGACACCCAGCAGGCCGGTTTCGAAACGATAGTCTCCCAGCCCCTTATTATAGCCGCGGGTTTGCCAGGGCACTTTGCGGCCGAAGCCGTGAACCATGAACACCGATTCGGGGTGGATGAATTCGGTCACATAGGCCTGGATGGTGCCCGTATGGCCACCGTCCGAAGACGTTACCTGGACCCGATCCCCGTTGGATATACCCAGCTTGGCGGCTTCTTCGGTGTTGAGCCACAATTGGTTTTCAGGCATGATTTCGCTGAGCACCGGGTTGTTCTGGGTGCGGCCGTGGGTGTGAACCGGGCTGCGCCCGAAGGCCAGGCGATAATGTCCCTCAGCGGGCTTTTGGGGGCTTTCATAGGGTTTAAAGGATTCGATGCCGCTTTGCGCCAGACGGCTGCTGACAAATTCGATTTTTTTGGAAGGCGTTTTAAATTTGAGATCTTTCATCCGATCCCACCAGACAGGTTTGTCCGTCAGGGATACGGAGCCCTTTTTTTCCAGGTCACTTACGGTAATGCCGGTATCCTGCAGCTGCCATTCCCAGAAGTCTTGCATGTCTTTAAATTTAAAATACTCTCCGGCACCCAGCCGTTCGGCCAGAGATTTAAATATCCACCAGTCGGGCTTGGCATCATTGCGGGGCTCGACGGCCTGTTGACGTATGCTGAAGCCGGGTTTGAGGCCCTTGCCGGTGGTCAAAACGCTGGACTTTTCCAGGTAGGTGGCCGAAGGCAGCAGCACATCCGCATACCAGCCGGTTTCGCTGTAATTGGCGTCGATGGCCACCACCAGATCCAGTTTGTCGAAGGCTTCTTTCTGGGCTGCAGGATCCGGCAGAGACAGCAGGGGATCGTGTCGAAAGGCGATGTAGGCTTTGACCGGATAAGGGTCCTCACTGAGGATGGCGGGGTACAGAAACTGTAGAAGCCCCGGGCCGGCGTCAAAGTGCTTGTGTTTCCAGCCGCAGCCGTCAACCCGTTTTTCTTCCGGTTTGGGAATGGTATCCAGCAGTGATTTGAGCCCTTTGGCGCCCACATCACCCGGTCCCTTTTGAAAGAACAGGCCGCCCGGGGTTTCAAAAGCGCCCATCAGGGCGTTGAGAATGTAATTGGTTCGGACGGCATAAAAAGAATCCGAATAGCGGGCCATCATCCAGCCCGGGTGGAAAATTACCGCCGGACTGTCTTGTGCAATTTCATGGGCAAAGGCCACGATTTCGCGGGCGGCAATCCCGGTTTCCTGCTCAGCCCATTCCGGGGTGTAGGGAATTACGAATGCTTCGAGCTCCTTTAGACCGTCGACCCATTTATTTACGAACTTGGCATCGTAAAGCTTGTCGCGCAGTACGGTGTGAATGATGCCCAGGTTCAGGGCATAATCGGTACCGGGGCGAATGGCCCAGTAGCGCGTGGCTTTCATGGCGGTGCCGGCTGCCCGGGGATCGATGTAGGTAATCTTTCCGCCGCTGTCGAGCATGTTCATGATATTGTTGGCCGCCTTGACCCGCAGGGACTCAAACACATTGCGCCCGTAAAGAACCAGATGCTTGCAGTTGCCGTAATCATAGTTGAATGTCTTGCGGCCCGAGCCGAAAAGTGACAGGGCTGCGTGCTGTACGTTGCGGGCGCAGGTGCAGTCATGGTTAAAATAGTTCGGCGAGCCGATGGCCCTTAAAAAGCTGCGATGAATGTCGCGAAAAGGTCCGCCGCGATCGCTCAGGGCAATGGCCTTGGCGCCGTGCTTTTTAATGATGGCGTTTAATTTTTCAGAGATATAATCCAGGGCTTCATCCCAGCTGGCTTTTTCCCATTTGCCTTCGCCCCGTTGGCCTTGCCGGATCATGGGATGCTGGGGTCTTTCATAGTCATAAAGCATTGCCAGGCCGGCGGAGCCTTTGGCACAGAGCCTGCCTGCCATCCCGGGATCGTTGGGATTGCCCTCGATCCATTTGACGACACCCTCTTCCACATCGACCTTGATGGGGCATCGGACGGTACACATGCCGCAAATACTGTAAACCGATTCCTTCATAACCGTAATTCTCCTTATCGTGGATAATGAAAATAAAATATCAAAATACAGACTTCGTAATTAACTCTGAATTTAGGGATTCAGGAATTCAGGGATTTAAAATCGGAATTGTTCAATGCCTAATTCCCCAATTCCTCAATCCCTGAATGCCTCAATTCCCCAACCCCTAAATCGCTATAGCCAAAAGCAATAATCATACCATTAACTATGGTTGACCCTGCACAGTGGTTAGAAACTCAAAAAAATAAAAAATAGTTTAATTTTAGCTAGTTGTGAAGTTTTAGTGGAGTTTGTCAGTAGCTCGATTCGTCTCATTTATCAAAATTCAGCTGAAATGCCGCACTATTTTTATTGCACCGCAATTTTTTTACTGCTCATCCATATCATCTTAATATTACTCAAAAAGTCGCAAGATTGATCAACCATGTAATTTTTTTATAGCAGTTCGGTAAATATCCTGACGTTAACCTATCCGATTTTTCAAGGTTTCGGGCGGTAATAATATTCCATATCATACTGATATTATATGGAAAATAATTGAAATGGCAATTGATGGGATAAAAACAACTTTCTCGTAACTCGTGGCACGCGGCTTGCTATGGCCTAGGGGAATTCATCCGGGATGGTACAGCGCCTGGACCCTAACCTGAGTCTGGTGATTCCGATTTATTCAAAATCGAAAACCTGGTCCTCTGGGCCAGTCGAAGATCCCGCCGTCGGGGGTCAGAGGTGATCGGCTCTGCCATAGATCAAATCTGTTCAAGGTTTCAGGTGTCGGGTGTCAGTAAATACCGAATCCTGATTTGGCTGCAACTGAAGACCAACACCGGTGAAAGAAAGTCCCTTTCATGAGCGACTCCAACACTGCAGGTCGAATTCGGTTGCTGAAATCTGATCCGCTTCCGGCGGAACACCTGAACACTGCTGGTAAGCGTTATTACCCATATCACCCCTCTCTCCGAGCTGTAGGCTCTACGAGCCGGAAGCCGGGGTGGACCAAAGCCGGGCCCTATGGACCCGGATCTTTACTTTTATGGTGTAAGAGCAGTGGTTAGGAATAAAGAAATAATAAAGAAAAAAATATGCGCAGCATAAAGTAATTAAGACGCCGGTGTATCGGCCTAATAAGATTTTCTAGATTGCAAAGAGCAACATAAAATCTTGAATATGCTATATCCCAGGGCGGATTAATTCGGATTAATTATGGGTTCAGATATTATAGCGGATAAACAAAGCGGTTTTGCCCGGCGGAAAATTCTACGGGCTGTTCTCAGCGGGATCGGCGGGAATATCGTCATTCTTGTTTTTTTAATGACGTTTCTGCACATATTCGAAACCATCAGGTTTATGCCGTGGATCCTGGCCTTCAACTCTGCCCTGACCGGCTTTGCGCTGGCTGATAAGACCGGCCGCCATCCGGCCTATCTCAAAACTATTTCTGCCATCGCCGGATTGTTTAACGTTGCGGCCACCTGCGGCATTTTTGCCGCAGCTTCCGTGTTGCTGTTTGGCGACTTATATCTGGCGCCGCGGGATATTGGGTTTTTTGTGGCGGTTGGGGTTGTCTGCAGTGAACTCGGCAGCTTGTTAGCCATTAAATATTACCGAAATTGAGTATCAGCTTACACAATAAGTTTAATAAATGAGAGGAGGGCATATTGCTCAGGATTAAGAAAAATTGTCAACTAAATGTCAAGGAGGAGAGGATGAGAAAATTATTCGTGTTTTGCAGTTTAATGATTCTCGGGCTTGCCGCGGCAGCGGTCCCCGGAAGCGCTTTGGCCGCGGTGACTCTATCCGGCAGCGACTATAAGGCCGGAGACAGTGTTACCCTCGAGGGGTCCATCGCCCCCGGGCAGGATCTTTTTATTGCCGTTGCCGAGCAAGGTACGTTCGCCCCCAAGGAAACCGAAGGCGTTAATGAAACCAAACGCTTTGCAAAAGACAGCAAAAAGAAAGGCTTCAATTTAGACACTGCCATACCGCCCCTGTATTACATGTTGACCAGCGCGCCGGATAAATTCGGCAAGGTCACCGAGAAAAAATTCGGCGGACCGTCCTTTTTTACCCAGGGCGGCAAAAGAGGGCTTTACAAAACGACCTTTTTTAAACTGGCTGCTTATGACAAACTCGACAATGACGTCAAACGTATTTTAGGCCCGATCCAGACGAAGGAACAGTGGAATCTTTATAAATGGGCCCACGAGAGCAGCTATGGCATCAACACCATTGTTAAAGAGAGAACCAATGTCGGTAAAGTCACCATCTTTGCCCGCAGCGTGCTGGCCGATCACAGTAAATCAGGCAATTACTGGGACAAGGGCACCGTGATTTCCCACGACAAAAAAACGGGTAAATTCAGCGCGACCTTCAAAACCTTCCGCCATACCCCGCCGGATACAAAATTCGATGTGTACGTAAACGGCGACAAGTCCGGCAGTTACAATGTGACCGCCAACGGATTCTGGCTGAGCCTGGGCGGCCGCTACATGAATCCCCTCTGGATAATTATCGGCGCTATTCTTGTGGGCACTTATTTTTCAATGATCGGCGCCGCCGGTGGCATGCTGATGGCCGCTTTCCAGGTGATGGTGGTACAAACAGCCGGACCGGTAGGGATCGATGCGGCCAACGTGCTGCGTCCTTCCAACATGGGCTTGACCCTGTTTTCACCCCTGGGCTCTTTTTATCGTTATGCGGTTAAAGAGCGGCGGGTCGCCTGGCCGGTGGGGATTTCATTCGGGGTGGGTATTTTTATCGGCTCAATCTGGCTGGGCAAGTACGCGACCCAGTACCTGCCGATGAAAACCTACAAAGAATGGCTGGCGATCCTGGTCGTGATTATGGGTGTTCGGACCCTTTACGAACTTTCGCCCAAGGTTATGGGAAAACGCAAAAACATCAAGGCCATGGTGAAAAAGTTCAATGATGCGGTGGCCAAGGCCAAAGCCGAGGGCACTTCGGTCGAAATGGGCCGGATCGATCCGCTAAAATCAGGTCTGACCGATTATCGCTTCAAGTTCTGGGGCGAGGAATTCAGGATCAATCCTCTGTTGTTCGGATTGCTGGGGCTCGGTATCGGCATCGTGTCCAGAAGTTTTGGAATCGGCGGCGGTTTTTTGCTGGTGCCGGCCATGACCACTTTGGGTGCGCTTCCCATGTATGTGGCGGTTCCCATCTCACTTATTGGAACGAGCTTCAGCAGCGTGGGGGCATTCATCGGTTACCTGATGAACGGCTATCTGCCGGATTTGTGGCTGATGATATCCATTATTATCGGCGGGTTTGTCGGCGGTATGCTCGGCAGCCGGGCCCAGAAGCTGTTCAGCGAGAAGACTTTGAAAATAGTGCTTGCGGTTACACTGTTCTTCCTGTTCTTCCGCTTCTTCAAGATTGAAATCTGGATCTAATCCACATTAAAACCGGTGGGGAAGGATTGGCGTCCTTTCCCACCTTACCCGTAAACTAGGATCGGCTGAAAATGGACAATATGTTAGACATCATATGGTTTAAAATCGTGGCCGGGATACAGTTGCTCAAAGCCCTTTTAGATATCATATTCGGCCCCCTCAATACCCTGGGACCGGCGGTGGCCATTTTAGCCATTGCCCTGATAGCGGTTGTGATGACCAAATTTCTGTCCAGGTTTTTTAAAACCAGGCGCTACAAAGAATTGCGCAAGGATTTTTTGTACTGGTTAAATATCCGCCAGGAAGCGATGAAATGTGAAGATCGGGAAAAAGCCAAGCGGCTTGCTAAAAATATCGACCAGGCCAAGCTCAATAAAGTGTATTATGACTACTTTTTTGAAGGCCTGTTAAACAACATCGTGACCATATATCTGCCCATTTTGCTGCTGCTGGCATACGTCAACGAAACCTACCAGCCGACCAACCTGCTGAAACTATTCGGGCGGGAATATGTCTTCAAATTGGGTCATGTCGGTGAAAATACCCTTTTCGTGGGATCCATTTTTTGGTTTATGATCTCAATTGTGCTGATTTATCTGGTGATTTTCACCTTTAAAAAAGCCATGAAGTTCAAAGGCGCAGGCAACGGAGTTTAGGCGCCGTCGCGCCGGAGCCTGGGCCCCATAAGCGCTAAGTTGTTTTTGCGTGGCAGCGATCCAGGAAAAATGAACATCGAACAGCCACCATCGAATAATGATCTCACTTCGCTCCGCATATTAAATTCATTTGCTTTTTATAATCCCGTATAAAACTACGCTATCTCCCCCATGATCTAACCCTGATTCGCCACAGACGGATAATAAATTGCCACAAAGGCCCAAAGACACAAAGTAAAACTGTTTGTTGAATTTAAATTTTGTGCCTTGATGTCTTGGTGGCGTAAATGTTTTGCCATTGAATGCCTAGAATTCCAATTATCACTCTAATGCTTGCAAATCAAGCGAGATGCTTCTATATGCAATTGCCAGAGGGCCGTAATTGATCAACCAGATAATTGCGAACGGCATCTGTGTCTTGACACAAGCGCTATAGAGTCTAAATATCCATATACCAAGTAAAGGGCTTCGCCCCGCTTGGAATGATGGAATAATCGAGCCGCAGGCGTTATTGACCATTCACAGAAAACTCACACAGTCACCGATATCGGAACGTTATTATGAAAGCCGGATTTAACCCAACCACGTATTTCGTATCGCTTTTGACCTGGGCTTTGCTGGTTCCCGGCAAGGCGCTGGCCACCCAGGGACACGGGGGGATCGAAGGGGTGTATGCCCATCAATTCGCCCATGTCTTTTTTATTATTTCCATGGGCATCCTGATTTACTGGTTGAGAGAAAGAAAGCTGGTGCAGGAAACCGGCTGGCGCCTGATCCAATATTCAGCCCTGTTTTTTATTCTTTGGAATATCGATACCATTTTAGTGCACACCTTAGACGACCAGTTTCGAATCATCCAGACCCAGGGGGTCGGAATCTGGCAGATTCAAATTAATGATGCGTACAGCCATAACTTCATCAAGCTGGTTTACTACGTCGCCAAGCTGGACCATTTACTGTGTGTACCGGCCCTTGTGCTGCTTTATCTGGGCTTGAAAAGACTCAAAGAAACACAGGGCCTCTCAAATATATAAATAAGCGAATGCCTAAAGTGACCTAAATTGCCTAAAATGCCTAAAATTATGGAAACGCTGCGCTCTGTCTTTTTTAATAAAACCGACAGAATCACCACAATTTTAGTCCCGCTTGCAGCGGGATTCATTTCAAACTTTAGCTCAATTTATCAATAAAACTTACAGCCTTTTGAAATTCAATTAAACTATTTTTATGTTACACCGGGCAAAATAACTGTGATCTTATCCGCCATACCCATTCGAACTGTGGATCTGCTGGGCTCAGTTTTAATGATTCTCTTCTCATTTCTGTGCCTCGGTCTGGTCCGGGAGTTGAGACGGCGCGATCCCAACAACGTCATATGGATCTATCTTTTGCTGGTTTGCATCGGATTTGCCAGTTTTGCGCTTTCAAGATCCGCCGGGCATATTCTCCGGCAAATTCTGACCATATCGGGTCATTCGGCGATATGGGCATCCATCGGCCCCTTCAGTGGTGCGATTAACACATTTACCTTCATATTTGTGGCATCCGTGACCTTGTTTTTCGAAAGGGTCTGGCGAATATACCAGCAGATCCAAAAAGACAGACAGGAGCTGCAGTCGACGCGTGATAAACTGCTCTACCTGAATCAGAACCTGGAAAACCTGGTTGAGGAACGCACCGATGAACTGGCCCTTTCGGAACACAAGTATCGCCGAATTTTCGAAGTATCCCAGGATATGATGCTGGTCACCAAATTAGACGGCCGCATCGTAAATATGAACCCGGCCGGATTTACCATGCTGGGGCATGATGAAGCTCAAATTTCATTTTACGGCAAATCATTCAATACGTTTTTTGCCGACGCGTCCGACTGGAATTCGATCAGGGATTCCATTGAACAATCCGGATTTGTTTCGAATGTAGAGATAGCGCTCACGCATAAAGACGAGCGGCGTATCCGGTCACTGGTCAGCGCCAACCTGGATAAAGGTATATCGGAAAAAGAAAATACGATTCACTTTTTGGTCAAAGATATCGAGCAGCGGCGGCAGGTTGAAGAACAGATCGCCCAGGCCGACAAACTGGCTTCCATCGGGCAGTTATCAGCCGGTATCGCCCATGAAATCAATAACCCGATGGGAATCATTCTGGGATATACCCAGCTGCTTTTGCGCAATGAAGACCGGGATTCCGAAAAATACGCGGACTTGAAGACCATCGAGAAACACGTGCGCAACTGCAAATCGATTGTCGAGGGCCTGCTTAATTTTGCCCGAGCCTCCAAACCCAGAGAAGATATCATTCGCATCGACGAAGCAATCGATGATGTCTTGAATTTTATTCAGCAACACGCCGGCCTGGACAATATCGAAGTCAAAAAGGATTACAATCCTGCCGTACCGCAGATGCTGCTGGACGAGAAGAAAATCAAGCAGGTGCTGATGAATCTGATTATGAATGCCAAGCATGCGATCGGTGACAAGGGTCTTTTGTCTTTATCAACCTGGATGAATACATCCGGCCGTCAGGTCATGGTCCGAATTGCAGACACCGGGTACGGTATTGAAAAAAAGAACCTGGCCCAGATTTTCGATCCTTTTTTTACAACCAAATCCACCGGGGAGGGCACCGGTTTAGGCCTTTCAGTCAGTTACGGAATCATCAAAAATCACGGCGGTGAAATTCTGGTGGAAAGTAAAGTCGGTCAAGGGTCAACTTTCACGATAGTGCTGCCGGTCATCCAGCCGGCTGCAGGAAATTAAAATGACAAAAGACATCCTAATCGTTGATGATGAATTCGATATGCTTCAGCTGCTGAAACGCAGCCTGGAACCGGATTTAGAATGCCGGATCGAAACGGCGACCTCCGGCCGGGAAGCACTGCGGATTCTTTCGCAAAAATATTTTGATCTGGTCCTGGCAGACCTGAAAATGCCCGGCATGGACGGGTTGGAACTGCTTGAGATGGTAAAGCGTGAGTATCCGGATTTGACGGTTGTCATGATGACCGCCTTTGGCGGCGTGGAAACAGCCGTTGAGGCCATGCGAAACGGTGCCTATGACTTTATTTCCAAGCCCTTTGATCATGAAACCATCATCGTACGCCTGGAAAAGGCCCTGGAGCGAAGCAGTTTGATTAAAGAGAATGTTCGACTTCAGCTGGAATGCCGCGGGCGGGACGATTTTCAGAAAATTGTCGGCAACAGCACGGTCATGAACCGTCTTTATCAAACGATTCAAATGGTGGCCAATACGGATCTGACGGTGCTGATTACCGGTGAGTCCGGTTCCGGCAAAGAGTTGGTTGCCAGGGCGGTTCACAACCTGAGCAATCGCAGCCGCAATAGGTTTGTGGCGGTAAACTGTCCGACGCTGCCCGAAAACATACTGGAAAGTGAATTGTTCGGTTACAAAAAAGGGGCTTTTACCCATGCGGCCCAGGATAAAATCGGCCTGTTCCAGGAAGCCCACCGGGGCTCGATATTCCTGGATGAAATTGGCGATATCAGCCCGACCATTCAAACCAAACTGCTGCGCGTGCTGCAGGAAAAAGAAATCAAACCGCTGGGTGACACCAAATCAATTACCATCGATGCCCGCATCATTGCTTCGACCAATCAGAATCTGGCAGAAAAAATAAAATCCGGTGAATTCAGAGAAGATTTTTTCTATCGCTTAAACGTGCTGCCCATCAGAACTCCGGCGCTCAGAGAGCATGCGGAGGATATACCGCTGATTGCCAACCACCTGCTGGAAAAGCATTGTACCAAAATGAATAAGCCGTTTAAAAAGGTATCGGCGGATCTGATGGAAGTATTTCTGAGCCGGGCCTGGGAAGGTAATGTACGCGAGCTTGAAAATGTCCTGATGCAGGGCATCCTGTATTCAACGAGCGATGAAATCCGTCTCGGGGACGTGGATTTAAGCCGCAACAAACAAGCGCAATCACAGACCGCCGGCGCATTCCAGGATCAACCCTATAAAGCGGCCAAAGAGCTGGTCCTCAAAGACTTTAATTTTAACTACATCAGTTTTTTGCTTCAAGCCAACAGCGGCAATGTTAGCCGGGCGGCCCGCCAGTGCGGCCTCGAAAGGCAGGCCCTGCAGCAGATCATGCGCCGTTATGAGATAAAGGCCGATGGGTTCAGAAAATAAATTGAGTGGAACTCAATTTATGTTGCCGGGAGTGAACCTGCGGGTTGTGGGTTAGAACTGGCAATTCACATTGAACTTCGTCTGGCGTGAGCAGTAAAACTATTGAACGTCGAACATCCAACATCCAACGTTGAACGTCCAATGTGGAGTCGCCTTGCTCAGTCTTTTATTAAATTTGACAGAATACATTATTCGATGTTGGACGTTCAGTGTTCGATGTTCATTAGTTTCATTTCCGGTTAGACTGAACGCTATCCAGATTAGCCGCGCGCTGACAATTGCAGGAGGCTTAATATTATGACAAATCAATATAATACGACCAACATTAAAAAACGCCGTCTGAAAAATGCCCTGTGGGGCCTGTTTATCGGGGATGCGCTGGCCATGCCGGCGCACTGGTATTACAACACCGCTAATGTCGTTAAAGATTTTGACGGCGGCATCCGCGGTTATGTCGACCCGCCCCATCCCCATCCCGAAAGCTTTATGGTGGGGATGGGCTATCATCCGGATGTCACATCCGCTCAGCGGCTGGAGCGGCCCTACGATATATTGCATGAACATGCACGCTTTTATCACACCAGTTACAGCTCGCTGCAAATCCGGAGCACGGAAAGGGAAAGCGAACACGGCAACCCCGTGCCCCAGCTAGATGACCGCTACCACTACCATCACGGCCTGAAAGCCGGCGAAAATACCCTGGCGGCCCACCTCGTGCGGGTGCTGATGCGATCGGTGATTCAACGCGGGCGCTACGACCAGAGTGCGTTCCTGGCAGAATTTATCGAACACCTGGCCGCTCCCGGCCGCAACCGGGATCCATACTGCGAGATCTATATCCGGTGCTGGTTTGAAAACTACAGCCGCGGGCTGCCGCCCCATGCCTGCGCCGAATTGCAGCGCAATGTCTGGTCCATCGGCTCCCATGGCGGCCTGATGCGTCCGCTGGTGATCTCTGTCATTGTCGACAGCGCCTACCAGGGCCTCGGTCTGGCAATCGAGCACCAGAATCTAACCCATCGGTCGGAAAACGTGGCCGGTGCCCTGGGGGTGCTGGTTCCGCTTTTCAATGCATTATTATCCGGTGCCGAGCCCCGCCGGGCAATAGCAGCATATGCCCGCCAGATCCGCGTCCCGCGGGTTACCGGCGATGAGCTGTTTGCAGCCTACCGTGACCACCAGGGCCCCGGCAACATTCCCGCCCATGAAATGTGGCAGTTTCACACGCAGCTGAGCGACGTCCCGTTTGAAGTGGACCAGCTCGTTCGCCAGAGCGTAGAACCGGATGTCATCAACCATTTGTTTGCCACGGCCTGCTATCCGGAACATGGGTTGCCGCTGCTTTTATATTTTGCACACAACCACGCAGTTGATGTTGAAGCGACGCTGCTGGCCAATGCCAATGCCGGTGGTGACAATGTTCACCGCGGTATGGTTCTGGGATTGGTTGTCGGTGCGGCCAACGAAGAGCTGCCGCAGCACCTCAAGCAAGGGCTAACTGCATTTGACGAACTGCAAGGTGAAATTGATGGTTTTACCGATATAGCGGTGAGCCGCAACTCTATTTAAAATTAATTGATACGATTCCCTGCCATTTCCAGGCGCCATTCTCTTTTACTATATGCAGGCCATCAGGCAAACGGAGTTCACCCAGGGCGCTGCCCTCGATATAACCTTGCACCCGGTAGGCGGCACCATTTCCCTGCACTCCGGTCACATGCAGGTGTCCCCCGGAGCGTCCCTGCAGAAACGGTTGGAGCCGTTTGGCCAGCAGTTCTCTCCCTCCTCCGGCCAGTTGGAACGTCTCAGCAAAACAATCGGTTTCGTATAGCCGAGATTTCCCAACCAGGGGACCTGAACAGTCATCGACGAACCGTTGCTGCTCCTCACTCAGTTCAGCATCAAAATAGTCATCCCGATCCAGCAGGGCGGTCTTCTCCGGCAAGCCGAGCCATCTCCAGCGACCTTTCAGTTTAATTAAATTCTCCAGCGGGAACAAGCCGATCGAGCCGGTGATCATATTCATGTAGGCATATTTCAAACTGCCCCGCAAATAGGCTCTGTTATTTTCAATTCGTATCTTGGTAATGTGAACATACTCCAGATGGCCCGGACCACCGTTAAACATCCTCCTCCACCGTCGAGGCAGGGAGGCAAAGGTATTCCCATCGTGTTCGTATCCTCGAGCATAGTTTTCAGCAATACGGCGGATATCCTTACTGGCGATATCCCGTGCGAATTGATTGAAGAAATCCAATATGTCTTGTGGCACAGGTGTGCAGAAAACATAATTAGGCTCAAGTATGTCGGTCTGGTGCCCTGACTGCGCTTCTGACTTTAGCTCTGGCTCGACCACCATCCCCGCTGTGTCTGACGTTACCAAAACCGACTCGATAATCAGCTGCAGCAGGCGGTCATGCCCGTTATCTTGTGACAGCGCAAAACGGCTGGTCGATGTCGTTACCACCACTACATTCAATGCCGGAACCAGGACAAGATATTGCCCCCCATCACCTCGCGCCACCAGACTCTCATGTCCCCTGATCGTCGTTTTGACCCAGCTCCCCCCCGGAGTGTCACCAAATTCAGCGAAAGGGACCTTGGAAAATAACCGGCGAACCCATTCCTTGGAAACGATCCGCTGACCGTCCCAGGCCCCTTCCTGGGCCAGCAGATAGCCGATTTTGGCAAGATCCAGTGCTTTGAGCTGAAATCCGACCATTGGATCGCGTGACAGGTCGTCATCGTCGGCCGCATAAGTCGTAATCCCCAGCGGTTGGAACAGATATTGGTAAGCAAAATTGAACACGCTCCGGCCGGATACCTGTTCAATCACCCGGCCCAACAAATACGCTGCGGCAAAGTTTATCGATGGTTGGGTCCTTGTTTGCTGCCGGGAAATTACTTGCAGGCTGGCCTCAATTCGGTCTGCGGCGTAGAACAAAGCCCAATAGTCCGGGTTCCGGGCACCCCAAAGCAGCGGTGCCTGTGCCCTTAGCAAGTGGCCTAGCGTCAGCGAGGCTGTGCCATCGGATGGGGTTTGCGTCAGATGTTTGGGAAAAAAAGCAGATAGGGGTTGCTCCGGCCCCAGGATCAATTGATGATCGATGGCGATACCGATCAGCACCTGCAGGAGCGGGAGATTCAGGGAATGCAAGTAATCGGTTGCCTCGGGACCACCGTGCCAGTAGTATTTTTCGACTACCGTCTTGCCGTTGCGCAGCAGCAACAGGCTGCGAGCTGTGGGTAGGCGCGTGTCAATGTAATCGAGCGCATGGGTCAAACGGGTCGGGTCGATATGCTGGGTTTCCGGTTCCGCCGGATGCCATTGTTTCTTATCAAAATGGAGTGTCTTTTCACCAGATAAAGTAATGACAGCGTACACGCCCGCTGTTGTGGCAACAAAACAGACCAGGTAAAGTGCAATATTCTTGAGGATGCGTTTGATAGATATCATACGCTCTGCGTCCTCGGAACATCAAATCGTTTCAGGGAATCCTTCTGCCCGGTCCCATAAAACATCCGCAACAGGGCCGGCGCGAGCAATACATCGGCCAGAAAGGCCACGAACAACGTAATACCCATCACCAGCCCAAAATCAGCGACCACTTTCAGATCACTGAATAGTCGCATCCAGAAACTGGCAACCAGAATCAGGGTCGTTGCCAGCAATGCTCGGCCGGCCGATCCTAAAGTCTCGCTCACCGCAAAGTTGATATCACCAGACTTCAGGTAGTAACGACGGAAGTTATGGAAAAAATGGATGGTGTCGTCCACAGCCAGTCCAATGGCGATACTGCCACCAATCAGGTTGTATGTATTCAGAGGGATGTCCAAATATCCCATAATCCCCAAACCAATGATAATCGGTAACAGATTGGGAATCATGGCTAATAGTCCCAAACGCACATCTCCAACGGCAAAGAGCATTAATGCCGTAATCAGCACAAATCCCATGCCATAACCGATGGCCAAGGTCGTCATCATCGCATGAATGATGCCGGAATTGATGGAGACAACACCGGTTACCACCACTTTGACACCGGAGTCGAACAAAGCTGCGGCATATTCCCGCATCCGGGCAATGAAATCAACATCATCGGCAGCATCCCTCCAGTACATCATGGCGGTCAAACGACCTAGGCCTAAGTCTGCATCCGTGTATTTTCGTAACGCCTCAGGGACGATGCGACTGATGTGATCGAATTGCTCCGCCAGGGCCGGGTCGTCTTCAGGTAGCGGGCATGGAGCCTGATCCCGGCCTGTTGTTGCACAGGAGATTTTCTTGATGAGATCGACCAGAGATCGGGTCCTACCAACATAAGCCCGCCCCTGAATATCAGTCTGCGACTTCAGGTGGATATCCAACCGCTCGATCGCCTGAAGCAGCTCGTGGTCGACGATTCCCCGTTCCCGCTGTGTATCGATCAGTACTTCCAGGGCCCGCAGTCCACCGGTCTGTGCTTCAATAAGGCGGACCTGCCGCATGAAATCAGAATCTTCAGTGAAAAAATGCAGTTGGTTGTGTGAAAAATGAAGCTGGGAGATGCTAAAACCCCCAACAAGGGTACCCGCCAGGAACAAAATAAAAACAAGGTAAGGCCGGGTAACACCGAGGCGCCCCAACGCCAGCAGCGTCCGGTTGAAAATGGAAGCCTCATAGTCCGCTTCACCCTGTTCCGCACCCGAAACAACCTGCAGTATTGAGAGCAATGCCGGCAGGGTGACGAGCGTAAACACCAGGATGGCGAGAAGTCCAATAATGGTGAAATTTACCAAATCCGCGATCGGCGCGATATCGGAGAATGAAAATGCCAGCAATCCCGCCACTGTTGTGATGCTGGTCATGGTGATCGGGAAACCGGAGTGCTTCATGGTGGCAATAATGCCCCGGAACTTCCCGACCCGCTTTTGGTACTTGTAATAGACCACCAGGAAATGAATCGGTGCCGTCAGGCCGATGGACAACAGGGTGGAGGCCAACATAGACGAGGTCAGGCTGAAGCGAATCGACAGCAAGGCCATCAATCCTAAGGCTACCATCAGGCCCAAAATTACCGTCACCGGGGGCAAGACAGCACCCGAGCCCCGACCAAACAGAAGCGGCATGAACAGGACCGAAACGATCAGGATCGCGATACACATTTTCTTCATGTTAGCGCGGATCATGGGTTCGACATGATACTGGTAGACCGGCGTTCCACTGAAGGCAATGCTGAAGTCCGGAGTCTGGTATTGCTTGATTACGGCCTCAACGATGCCGATCACGGCAATATTCTCGACTTGTGATATCGACTGTTGTGCCACTGGGGGAGGGTGCTTTTCGGCCCCGCGGACACCCCGGGCATAACCCCGCAACCGCAGGCCATCGGCCGACAGCGCCGAGACCGCCTGGGTCTTGATGACGACGATGGCATGCTTGCCATCCGGGGTAAAATACAGGTTCTGGAATCCGGGATAGGAAAGGCCGCGTTGCCTGTACTGCTGCGCCTCTTCCTCTGTCAACGGCAGGTTATCGAGAAAGCCCCCGACACGCAGCCCGCTATCAACGGACCCGATATAGGGTGCATTGGCCAGCGAACTGACCTCTTTCAGCAGCGGTAGTGAATTCTCCAGATCCTCATGAAATTGTTTGAGCGTGGTGAGGAATTCAAGGCTGAAGATATCGGAGGAGGAGATCAGCAACACAATTTCTTCGTCACGTCCGAAATGACTGCGAAACCGTTGGTAATCGGTAAGTATCTGATCGTACCGCGTGAACATGCTTTCCACAGAGGTGGCGATACTGAGCTTGGGGAGCTGAGCAGCGGCCAATCCGGCCACCACAACCGTCATTAGCAGAATAGCCAACCGGTAGCGAATGACCCTGATGCCCCAATAGTGAAACCCTATTTCGATCTTGCTCTTATAATCATGCATCGGTGATTTAGCTCATCATCTCAAGCTCCCAGCTTTTCTTTGCCCGGTATAGTCACTCAATCCAACGGCGCCGATCCCTTAGGAATTTTAAAAGTAATTCTCGTTTATGACATCGGTGGGTTATTCAGAGACGTTTTTATGCCATTTTAAATGCTATGTCAATTACTTAACGGGCGACCCGGCAGTGTGGACTGGAAAGACAGGCACTGCAGCAGATCATGTCCCGTATGTAATTCATAAACTCGGCTTGAACTAATAATACTTTCTTTTCCAGAATGACCTCTCATAAATTCCAAAACTCCAATTCCAAATTCCAAATGGTTCGACAAGCCGTTCGACAGGCTCACGGTTCTGAGCAACGTCGAAGGACTCACCACCCTGAGCTGGTCGAAGGGTAAATCTCAAATCACAAGCTCAAATTCGAAACAAATCATAGCGTTTTCAAAAGAATATAGGTTTTTCTATAACTTAAGAAAAAGTAGAATGGCGGTTGTCAAAATTAGGTTATTTTAAATGGCTACCCAAAAACATCTCCGCCTGTTGGCAACAGGGACCAAACAGAACATATTTATGACAACCGGTATAACTTGATATTTATGAAAAAAATATCAACATGAACAAAAATCATATTGACAAACACCGACTAATAATTTATAGAACGCTGAAAACGATTGAATGAAACCTAAACCATATGGTTGAAACAATTTAATCAAATTTGAAATAAAAATTGAATTATATTCAGTTTGGGTGTTAACTGGTTGGATTTTATATATTTTGTGAGAAAGGCAGGTCTTTCTGATTTCTAAACCCAAAATTGAGAGGAGGTAACTATGGCTGAAAAGGAAATCGTCGAAACTTCCGAAGCCGAAATTGCGGTACATTGGGGGGAAGAGGAATATTATCATCCAAGCACAGAATTTATTGCCCAGGCCAACATGGCAGATCCCGCTGTTTTTGACCGGTTCAGCCTGGAAAATTTCCCGAACTGTTTCAAGGAATACGCCGATCTGCTCGACTGGTATGAGTACTGGGATACGATCCTGGACACCAGCGATGCGCCGTGCTGGAAATGGTTTAGCGGCGGTAAGGTCAATGCCAGTTACAATTGCGTGGACCGCCATCTGGCCAAAAACAAAAACAAGACCGCCATTCATTTCGTCCCCGAACTTGAAGAAGAAAAAATTGAACACATCACGTTTCAGGAACTCTATGTCAGGGTGAACGAGTTTGCCGCCTTGCTCAGGGATTTTGCCGGATTAAAAGCCGGTGATCGGGTGACCCTGCACATGCCCATGTCGGCCGAACTGCCGATTACCATGCTGGCCTGTGCCCGCCTGGGCGTGATTCATTCCGAAGTTTTCGGTGGTTTCAGCGGCCGGGCCAGTGCCGATCGCATTGTTGACTCGCAAAGCCGGGTGCTCATCATCATGGATTCTTACTATCGTGCCGGCAATCTGCTGAATCACAAGGAAAACGCCGACATCGCCGTTGATCTGGCTGAAAAAGACGGCCAGAAGGTCGATAAAGTACTGGTCTGGCAGCGCTATCCGGGCAAAGCATCGAGCCCTACGCCCATGGTCGAGGGGCGTGATTATTTTGTCAACGATGTGCTGAAGGACTTTTACGGCCGGCGCATCGAGCCGGTACCCATGCCGGCCGAAGATCCGCTGTTTCTGATGTACACCAGCGGAACCACGGGCAAGCCCAAAGGATGTCAGCACAGCACCGGCGGGTATCTGGCCTATGCCGCCGGAACATCCAAATACGTGCAGGATATCCATCCGGAAGACGTCTACTGGTGCATGGCCGACATCGGCTGGATCACGGGGCATTCTTACATCGTTTACGGACCGCTGGCGCTGTGCGCCTCGACGGTGATTTACGAAGGCGTTCCCAATTACCCGGATCCCGGCCGACCCTGGCGGATCGCCCAGGAACTGGATGTCAACATCTTCCACACGGCCCCCACCGCGATTCGGGCCCTGCGCAAAATCGGTCCGGATGAGCCGGCCAAGTACAATTACAAATTCAAACACATGACCACAGTCGGTGAACCCATCGAACCGGAAGTCTGGAAATGGTATTACAACGCGGTCGGCAAAGGTCAGGCGGCCATCGTGGATACCTGGTGGCAGACGGAAACCGGTGGTTTCCTGTGCAGCACACTGCCGGCGCTCGCGCCCATGAAACCGGGCAGTGCCGGCAAGGGCGTGCCGGGCATCCACCCCATCATCTATGACGATGAAGGCAAAGAGATACCCTCCGGGGCCGGCAAGGCCGGCAACATCTGTATCCAGAATCCCTGGCCCGGCGGCTTCCAGACCATCTGGGGCGACCGCGACCGCTTTGTGGATACCTACTATGCCCGCTACTGCAAGGATCCCAACAGCAAAGACTGGCGGGACTGGCCCTATATGACCGGCGATGCCGCCGTGGAGGCCGCAGACGGCTATTATCGTATTCTGGGCCGCATCGACGATGTCATCAACGTTTCCGGCCACCGCCTGGGGACCAAGGAAATTGAATCGGCGGCCCTGGTGGTGGAAGAAGTGGCCGAGGCGGCCGTGGTGCCGGTGGCCCATGAAATTAAGGGCAAGGAGCCGGATCTGTTTGTATCCCTTAAACCCGGTTATGACGCCTCACCGGAACTGGAGAAAAAAATATCAGACACCATCAGTACCGAAATCGGAAAAATCGCCAAGCCGCGCCATGTCTGGATCGTAAAGGATATGCCCAAAACCCGCTCGGGTAAGATCATGCGCCGGGTGCTGGGGGCGATTTCCAATAATAAGGATGTCGGCGACGTCACCACGCTGGCCAACCCGGAAATTGTTGAGGAAATCAAGCAAATGGCCGGGCAATAATCATCACATTGGTGAATGTGCTTAAGCCCCATGTTGGGGCCCATAGTCGTAATCCGGAAATATGAATTTGCGGACGAACTCCCCAAAACCCGCAGCGGAAAGATCATGCACTGGATCTTTCAAGCTCGTGAAATGGGGTTGAAGGAAGAGGACTTGGTGAGTCTATAAAGATTAAGATAAACATTCAAAAGAAAGGAGAAGAATTATGTCAGCAAGTGTCGTGTGGTTATTTATTTTCGTTTTAGCCTATTGGACCTATTGCATCGCTTGGGGAGTCAAAGGCTACATCTCGTCAAGAACGGCATCAGACTATTTCATTGCCGGCCGCGCCATCCCGACGTGGGTGTTTGTGCTTGCAGCGACAGCCACGTCCTTTTCAGGATGGACCTTCATGGGGCATCCCGGACTTCTGTATCGTGATGGCTTTCAATATGCGTATGCATCGTTTTATGCCATTACGATTCCCTTCACAGGTGTTATGTTCCTGAAAAAGCAATGGATGCTGGGCAAACACTTCGGATATGTAACACCGGGCGAAATGTTCTCGGATTACTTCAAATCCGATGCGATTCGGATTCTAGTTGTGATTGTGGCCCTGTTTTTTTCCATACCCTATCTGGGTGTACAGCTCAGGTCATCCGGGTTTTTGTTCAACGTTCTGACAAACGGCATGTTTTCCGTTAATGTGGGCATGTGGGTGTTGTCCATCGTGGTTTTTGTTTATGTGGCTTCCGGCGGGCTGCGAGCGGTGGCCTATGTCGATACTGTGCAGTGTCTGCTGCTGGCCGGCGGTATTACCGCTATCGGTATCATCGGTATTTCCTATGCCGGCGGCTGGGGGGCACTGAATCAAGGCATTGCCCACCTTACCAGTATTGATAAAAAATTGACAGCCGACGGCTACAGTCACTATATTGCCATCCCGGGTGTCATTCAGTTTGTAAAATCCGGCCCGTCAGCGCTTGGCGGCGCCTGGACGGGTATCATGATTCTCTCGTACGCCTTTGCGCTCATGGGAATTCAGTCTTCCCCGGCTTTTTCCATGTGGTCGTTTGCCAATAAAAACCCCAAACCGTTTGCGCCTCAGCAGGTCTGGGCCTCTTCAATGGGTATCGGCGGCATCCTGATCATTTTTACGGCGTTTCAAGCCTTTTCGGGACATCTCATCGGCGCCGATACGAAAATGCTGGAAGCCGGATTTGCAAAGGACATCATGAAACTTGGCCAAGACCTCATGACAATGCCAGGTAAGCAGGGAATGATCGTGCCGGCCTTGATCAATCTGCTATCCGATGCGGCCCCATGGATGGTCGGCCTGCTTGCGGTTTGTGCCCTGGCAGCCATGCAATCGACGGGTGCGGCTTACATGTCCACGGCCAGCGGTATGCTTACCCGGGATATTTACAAGCACTTTTTCAAAAAAGATGCTACCAACGTGACGCAAAAAGTGGTTGGAAGAATTGGCGTTGCCGTCATCGTTTTTTCCGCGTTGATCGTTGCGACAACATCTACCGACGCCCTTGTGCTTTTGGGTGGGCTTGCGGTTGCCTATGGTTTCCAGATGTGGCCCGCACTTATCGGCATCTGCTACTGGCCCATGCTTAACCGCAAAGGCATCACATTCGGGCTTATTGCCGGCATCATTGCGGTAACCTGTACGGAAACCATCGGAACGAACTGGTTTGGAATCACCGCCTGGGGTCGCTGGCCATGGACCATTCACTCCGCCGGCTGGGGGATCATCTTCAATTTCAGCATCGCCGTGATTGTTTCGGCCCTGACGCAGAATAAAGAATCCCTGGCACACAGGATGAAATTCCATGCTTTCCTCCAGGAACATGCCGGTTTGCCTGAGGAAAAGAAAGGCCTTGTTAAGGTCGGCTGGGTGGTCGTCATCGGCTGGTTCTTTTTTGCTCAAGGACCGGGCGCTGTTCTGGGAAACACGATTTTCGGAAATCCAACCGATTCAGCGACCTGGCTATTCGGGATGCCTTCTATCTGGCTGTGGCAGATAATCTGGTGGGCCCTCGGTGTCGCGATGATGTGGTTTCTCGCGTACAAGCTGGAGATGTCCACGATTCCTTCGAAAGAAGTTGAAGCGCTTGTCGAAGACGTCGGTGACCTTGCCAAAGCTAAGACTTAATCCGAATTAAACCAAACTAATGGGGGGGATATTTTAGGTATCCCCCCTATTTTCAATAGGCTGGGCGGGAAGTAAAGAAGTGAGGAATTTTAGTCATGGACGCAATGACAATCTGGTACTGGGTTTCGTCGGTTGGCCTGGCGGCCCTCCTTTTTCGACCGGCTAAAAAATTTATACTTTCACAAAGATTGACCAGAACAGCACGTAAACTCGATCGGCAGCTGACCGAAGATGAGAAACAGGATCTGGAAAAGAGAACGATCCCCATGACCGCATTGATTGTCATAACCTTTTCTTTTTTATTTAACAGCGTTATCATGAACAAGTATTTTTGATATTTATGAATAAAAACATACTGGCCGCAATATTCACGCTATCCATACTGGGTATTGTCGGTTTCTACTATTATAAGTATTCGGTTCTGGAAACTACCCCGGGTGAAAACAAGTACAGGCTTGGAAACAAATATCTCGAGGACGGCGATTATAAAGATGCGCTCCAGTTATTCGATGAAGTATTAGCTGAACATACAGAATATAAGGAAGCCCACCTCGCCAAAGCAATTACCCTTCTCCAAATGGAACGTTTTGATGAATCGCGCGAGTCTTTTAATAGAGCAATTGGATTGGATAACCGGTATGCCCAAGCTTATGCAAACCGGGGTATCCTAAATGACCGGGTTGGCCGGCATGAGGCAGCGCTGCACGATTACCGAAAAGCTCTCAAACTCAACCCTGAATTGGCCGAGGGCCCTGGATGGCTTTGGCGGTTTCTGCGAAATATTCCTGATCGCCCTCCAACGATTGCCGATCGAGCTGATTATCTGGAAGCGGAGTTAAAGAAGCCTGAAAGCGAGCGACTTATTCGGGTACCTGAACTAGATTCAAAACAAAGGATGTATAAGAAATAAGATGCCTTGGATGTAATGCATCATCGTTGGTAAAACGTGCCCAAGATATGAAGCGTATCGCAAGAGTGATTACCCCGGTATTCGGAACCTTGAGCTAGGCCGAATACGTGTCGAATAATAGGAGAATGAACATGACCAATCCTTATGAAATTGCATACCGGCAGTCCATCGAAGACCCCGATACTTTCTGGGCCAAAGCCGCTGAAGACTGTCACTGGTATAAAAAATGGGACAAGGTGCTCGATGACAGCAACAAGCCTTTTTATCGCTGGTTTAGCGGCGGTGAGGTCAATACCTGTTACAATGCCCTGGATTATCACATTGAAAACGGCCGCGGTGACCAGAATGCGATTATCTACGACAGCCCGGTTACCGACACCATAAGAAAAATCACCTATAACCAGATGCGGGACGAGGTCGCCCGGTTTGCCGGGGCGCTGGTGGCCCAGGGGGTGGCCAAGGGAGACCGGGTGTTGATTTACATGCCGATGATCCCCGAAGCCCTGGTGGCCATGCTGGCCTGTGCCCGGATCGGGGCCGTTCATTCCGTGGTGTTCGGCGGGTTTGCCGCCAAAGAGCTGACCGTGCGCATCGACGACGCCAAACCCAAAGTTATTGTTTCCGCCTCCTGCGGCATTGAGGTGGCACGGGTGATTGCCTACAAGCCACTGCTGGACAAGGCGATCGAGATGGCGCAATTCAAGCCGGGGGCCTGCATCATCAAACAGCGGCCCATGGAAGCAGCGGCCATGGTTGACGGCCGTGATCTGGACTGGGATGCTGTTATGGCCGATGCCCAACCCCATGGCTGCGTGCCGCTGGCAGCCACCGATCCCCTTTATATTTTGTACACCTCCGGCACCACCGGTGTCCCCAAAGGCGTTGTGCGGGATAACGGGGGGCACCTGGTGGCCCTAAAATGGACCATGGGAGCCGTCTACAATGTTGAAGCCGGCGATGTCTACTGGGCAGCCTCCGACGTGGGCTGGGTGGTGGGCCATTCGTATATTGTCTACGGCCCGCTGTTAAAGGGCTGCACGACCATCATATTTGAAGGCAAACCGGTGGGCACCCCGGATGCCGGTGTTTTCTGGCGGGTTATCGCGGAGCACAACGTCAAAGTGATGTTCACGGCCCCGACGGCCTTCCGGGCGATCAAGCGGGAAGATCCCCAGGCCGAGCTGATGAAAATCTACGATTTGACCAATTTTAAAGCCCTGTTTCTGGCCGGCGAGCGACTGGATCCGGACACGCTGAAATGGGCCGAAAACAGCCTGGGGGTCCCCGTAATCGACCACTGGTGGCAGACCGAGACCGGCTGGTCGATTGCCGGCAATTGTCTCGGCTTACATCATTACCCGATTAAAGAGGGTTCGCCCACCAAACCGGCACCGGGATGGAATCTGCAGGTGGTGGATGAAAACTGCGGCCCGATCAAAGCCGGGGATATCGGTGCGCTGGTGGTAAAACTACCGCTGCCGCCCGGAACGCTGCCGACCCTTTGGCACAACGATGAGGGGTATATCAAGGCTTATCTGGAGGAGTTTCCCGGCTACTATAAGACCGCTGATGCCGGTTTCATAGATGAAGACGGCTATGTTTTCGTGATGAGCCGCACCGACGACATTATCAACGTCGCGGGCCATCGCCTGTCTACCGGTGCCATGGAAGAAATCCTGGCCGATCATCCGGAGGTGGCGGAATGCGCGGTGCTGGGCGTCGACGACAAACTCAAAGGCCAGGTTCCGATTGGATTTCTGGTTCTCAATGCCGGGGTCACCCGTGAGCCGGCCGACATCGTCAAGGAAACCATCCAGATGGTCAGAGACCGCATCGGACCGGTGGCATCCTTTAAAACTGCGACGGTGGTAAAACGTTTGCCCAAAACCCGGTCCGGTAAAATCCTGCGGGGCACGATCCAAAAAATTGCGGATAACAAGCCATTTAAGACACCGGCGACCATCGACGACCCCGTTATACTGGATGAAATGGAGGAAGCCTTAACCGGCATCGGATTTGCGAAAGCCAAAAGCGAAGACTAAGGTTCCAGGTGTTCCGCCTGAGGCGGATTAAGCAATTTAGAGCCTTAAAATAGACGGAGCGAGGCGACATCCACAAATATTCAATTTTCAATAGTCAATAGTTAATTCCGGCTTGTCCGGATTAGGCATTTTGAATTTGCTTTTATTGACGGGCATTCAAGAAAGTCATAAAGAAAAGGTAACGGGTTATGCCAAAAGAAATTCTGATCGTGGATGATGAACCCAGTATTGTGGTACCCATCCAGTTTCTGATGGAGCAGCAGGGCTATAACGTTATCGTTGCAGAAAACGGCCATGATGCGCTGGACTTGATTTACAAGTACAACCCGGATCTGATCCTGTTGGATATTATGCTACCCGGGATTGACGGATATGAGGTATGCGAAATCGTGCGCTTGAATCCAAAACTGCGGGATGTTAAAATAATCTTTCTGACTGCCAAGGGCCGTGAGGTGGAAATCGCCAAAGGAATGGCCCTGGGAGCGGATGCATACATTACCAAGCCTTTTTCGAATGCCGAGCTTGTTGCCAAAGTCAAAACGGTTTTAGACAATATCCATGAGGAAGCCGGGTAATCATTATTGGGAGGTTGTTGCACTTTCTGTTTTTTTATTGATCATCATCCTCACCGGATTTGCTGTCTGGTTTAAGTACCAGGTGACCTCAGAGCAGCTGCAATTCATCCTCCAGCTTTTGCACCAATTCATCGGGCCTGTCATTGTCATCTCCCTACTGCTTTTGGTGGTATCCGGTGCATCGGTGCTGACGGTCTTTCGCAAATATATCCTTACCACGCGCCGGATAGCCGATGAAATCTCTCTGATCAACTCCTCCAACCCCGCCCACCGGATTCAAAGTGATGGGGGGGCAGAAATTCGCCGGCTGTGTGAGCGCATCAATGAAGGGGCGGATAGATATGAATCCCTTGCCAAAAATGTAGCAGGCAAGATCCACCGCGCCCGGGCAGAATCGGAGCGGGAGAAAAATACCCTGGCAGCCATCATGGCCGAGCTGCCGGAAGGCGTGCTGATCTGCAACACCGAAGGCCGGATCCTGTTGTACAATAATCGCGCCCGCCAGCTGTTGATCGGATCTGCCGAGGTTCCCGAAGAAAACCGCAAAGACAGACCTCCATCCAGTGAATCTTCCCGTTATATCGGGTTGGGACGATCCGTGTACGGAATCATCGATAAAAATCTGATTGCGCACGCCCTGGACCAAATTGGCGCCAAACTGCGGGCAAATGATCCCGAAGTCGTTTCATATTTCGTCGTGCCGGGTGCTGATGATCGCTTGCTGCGGGTTGAGGCGGTTCCGGTGCTGGATGCCAAGCGGCAGTTTTCCGGATTGATATTGATATCTAATGATATTACCCGCCAGCTCGAAACCGACAGTCATTTAAATCTGGCCTTGCAATCCTTTTCGCGCGGCATCCGGGCTTCGTTGGCCGGTATCCGGTCGGCCATTGAAACCATTCTTGAATTTCCCCAGATGGAGGCACGTCAGCTCGATGCCCTCAAAGGTATCATCCACAAAGAATCCCTGATTATGGGTGAGATTCTGGAAAGCAAACTTCCCGATAACTCCCGCAGCAATTTCAGTCAATGGCCCTTGATAACGATAACCGCCAGGGACCTTGCCGCACTGCTTAAATCCAAAGCTCATAAGAAATTGCAGGTTGAAGTCCATGTGGAAGGTTTCAATCCGTCGATCAAAATCAAAATTGACAGCTATTCCTTTCTGCTGGTGCTGGTGATGGTTATCGATAAATTAAAGACTCTGGTCGGGTTTTCCGAACTTACCTGCCGCCTGAAGGAACTGGACTGGTATGTCGGCTTTGATCTGCTCTGGCAGGGTGTGCCGGTGAAATTAGAGACCCTGCGTGAATGGGAAGAACAGCCGCTGGCCTTCGAAAAAGAAGGGATGTCTTTAACGCTGCGTGAAATTATCGATCATCATGCAGCCGATATCGGGTCTTATTCCTCCAAACGGTTAAAGGATACGTCCTATTTACGTTTCTTTATGCCGGTGGTTGATGTGACCGAACCGGAAGCGGTCCGATCCCTGGCCATCCTGCCGGAAAGCCGCCCGGAATTTTATGATTTTGACCTGTTCGGCAATGTGCAGAACGTGCCGGAGCTGGCAGACAGACCCCTGACCGACCTGACCTTCACCGTCTTCGATATGGAAACCACCGGATTGAATCCGGCCGAGGGCGACGAAATAATATCGATCGGGGCTTTTCGCATGGTTAATTGCCGTTTGTTGCGCGATGAGGGTTTCGAGCAGCTGGTTGATCCCCAACGATCAATTCCCTGGACCTCGGTCAAAATCCACGGAATTCATCCGGAAATGCTGATCGGGAAGCCGTTCATCGACCAGGTTTTGCCCCAATTTCATCAATTTGTTGAAGATACGATTCTGGTGGCTCACAATGCGGCCTTTGATATGCGATTTTTACAGTTAAAGGAAGCCCTAACCGGTGTCAAATTTGTCAATCCGGTATTGGATACCCTGCTGCTGTCTGCCGTGATTCACCCCTCCCACGAAAACCATGATCTGGAGGCCATATCACAGCGGTTGGGCATCCGGATTATCGGCCGCCATACCGCCCTGGGGGATGCTTCGGCGACCGGTGAAATTTTTCTTAAAATGCTGCCGTTGCTGGCCCGGAAGGGAGTTTATACCCTGAAGGAGGCCCTGGCGGCATCGCGGAAGACGTATTACGCCAGACAGAAATTTTGAGCAGCTATAAGCTCCTTGAAAAACAGAATCAGACGCCAAAATGAAGCCCACTAAATCACAGATAGCAAAACCCAAATCACAAATGGTTCGACAAGCTCACTACCCTGAGCCAAGCCGAAGGGTAAATCCCAAACTACCAAAATTCGAAATCTCAAACGTTTCGGTCATTGAATCTTGGGATTTGGAATTTATTTGGTATTTGTTATTTGGTGCTTGAGATTTTCTCGATACATGAATTGTCCTTAGAAATACACGACGCTTTATCAGAGAAGATTTAATGACGCATCATCACCCAATGGCCGGTGCCCGGTTTGTGGGCAGGGTAAACGAAAAAGTCGCTCCCCTGCCGGGTGTGCTTTCGGCCCAGATCCGGCCGTGATGAAAATCGATAATGCGTTTGGTGATGGTTAAGCCGATACCGGTTCCTACCGGGCGGCCTCTGGTCGGGTTTTTTATCTGGTGAAAGGGTTCGAATATTCTGCCGAGATTGTCCGGCTTGATACCGATTCCATTGTCTTCGATCTGAACCAGCAGGTGGGCGGCTTTGACCCGCAGGCGAACGGTAATGTAGCCTCGATCGGCTTCACAAAACTTCACCGCATTTGAGATCAGATTGACCATGACCTGAACCAGGCGGTCGCGGTCACCGGCAACGGACGGTATGTGCGGTTCGATATCCAGATTGATCTTGATGTTTTTGTCCTGAATCAGCTGGCGGGTGCTGGCAACGGCATCCTTGATGACCTCTTCAAGATTGAGGGAGGTCACTGACCAGGCAATTTGGGCTGATTCGATCTTTTCATAGTCCAGCACCTGGCTGATCAGGCGGATCAGCCGGTCGCTTTCTTTGATGATGATGCCGGTAAATTTTTCTACCTGGTCCGAATCGATGTTTGGATTCGTATGAAGAATTTCCGAGAGGGACCGCACCGAGGTAAGCGGTGTGCGCAGTTCGTGGGAGACCGTGGATATAAAATCATCCTTGAGGCGGTCCAGTTCCTGCAGTTGCGCATTGGCCTCCTTGAGTTCGGCCGTGGCGTTTTCCAGTTCGCGGCTGTAGGCGATCACCTGGCGGGTTTCGTCCAGGATGTTCAATACTTCTTCGATTCCCAGGGGTTCTTCTTTGACAACTGAAGATACCATGACCCGGGCCGAGGCGGATCCAATTGCTCCGGTTAACAGCTTTTCGGCATAGCTGACCAGATCGGCATCGGCGGTTAAATACTGGCTCCTTTTAATATTGCGTTTTTGGGCGTATTCGGCCAGCGCATGGTCAGCCCGGTTTCGGCCGAGAAACCTTTCCAGGAGCGACTGCAGAGCCGGGAGGCTGGCGGTGCCCCGCCAGAAGAGAGAATCTTCGGTTTCTCCGGCATATTTGAAAACTTCAACGAACAAAGCGGCCTGGGTGTGATCGATGGCGCGGGGTCGACTCAGAACAGAAACACCGATGTAGACGCCTGTGTTAAACAGCATGCTCCAGAATACCGAGTGGGTAATATGGTTGAAATGCTGCAGGCCGAATAGCTGATAAGGCTTTAACAGTTCGATGCCGAAGGGCCCTGCGGTTATAAAACTCTGGGGAATCAGGCCGGCCTGGACCAGGTACGGCAGTGGCAGGGTGTAGGCCCAGACAATGAATCCGGCAAATAAGCCGCTGAGAGCGCCGGCCCGGTTTCCGCCTTTCCAGAATATGCCGCCGAGCATGGCCGGGGCAAATTGCGCCACAGCTGCAAAAGACAATAGACCGATGGCGACCAGGGCATAAAATTCAGCGATGTAGTGGAAATAAGCATAACCCAGCATCAGAACCAGGGCGATGCTGGCCCGGCGAATGACCAGGAGCAAGCCGCGGAGGTCGCTTTGCCCGGAAAGGGCCGTGATCGGAGAACGGATCAAAACCGGCATAACTAGATCGTTGCAGATCATAGTGCTCAGAGCGATGGTTTCAACAATCACCATGCCGGTAGCGGCCGATATTCCCCCCAGATACACGAACAGGGCCAGCAATTGCTGGTGTTCAGCCATCGGCAGCATCAATACAAACCAGTCGGCATTCGCCGAGCCGCCGGGAAAATACAATAATCCGGCCAGAGCAACCGGCAGTACAAAAATATTAATGGCCAACAGGTAAAGGGGAAAAAGCCAGGTTGCTTTGTTTAAATGCTCCTCATTGACGTTTTCGACCACCATCACCTGAAATTGGCGGGGTAGAAAGAGAATGGCCATCATCGAAAGAAACAGATAAATACTCCAATCGATGTAAGTGGCTTCAGGGGCTCCGATGGTTAGAATTTCTTTAAAGAACTCGACCGATCGGTTGTCGGCGATGTTTGCGCTTTGCTTGAGTTCGCTGAGAGCGCCGGCCTTTTGGAACAGATCGGTAAAGCCATTGTGAAGAACAAAGGTTACAAAGATCCCCACGGTCAAAAAGGCGGCCAGCTTAACGATTGACTCAAAAGCAATTGCCGCCACGAGCCCTTCGTGCCGTTCGGTGGCATCCAGATGACGCGTACCGAATAAAATGGCAAAAATAACGAGTATCACCGCCACATAAAAAGCCGTATCACTGAACACGGGAATACCGGCGAAATTAAACGACACCGAGACTTTGGGATAGTGATTGATCAGAAGAAAGCCGGTGGATATGGCCTTTAGTTGCAGGGCGATATAAGGGATGACGCCCATGACGGCGATAACGGTGACGGCACCGCCCAGCACGGGGCTTTTGCCGTAACGGGACGCAATAAAATCGGCAATGGAGGTGATGCGATGGACCTTGCTGATGCGAATGATTTTGCGCAGCACCAGCCAGCCCAGGATGGTCATCAGCGTCGGACCGAGATAAATGGTTAAAAACCCCAGACCGCTGCGGGCGGCCATCCCTACACTGCCGTAAAAAGTCCAGGCCGTGCAATAAACCGCCAGCGAGAGGGTGTAAATGTAAGGATTGGCAATAACGCTGCGGCCTTCATCGGCCCGTTTGTCGCCCCAGTACGCGATCGCAAAAAGAAGGCCGATATAAAAGAAAGAAACAAATAATATGGTTCCGGTGTTTAACACGGATTAATTTCCCGATTTTTCGGAATTATTTAACTGTTCCTTTGATCGGCTCATCACCAAAGCCGACAGGAAAATTAAAAGGCCCCAGACACCGAATATATAGATGTACAGCAGCGGTAGTCCGAATACCGTAATATTAATGTTGAGCAGAGATAGGATCGGATAGTTTAGCAGGACAAAGCCGAATAGAAATAAAGCGACCAAACGCTTGCTTTTTTTGTTTTCAGGCGTCATGGATCTACTTTAGGGTCTCGCAGGCTCTCTGGCGCTTCCGATATTGACGGTAGGTGCGAAGCCCCAGGATTCTGTCATGGGTTGAAGGAGTGACCGGGTCGATTGTCGTCAGACAGCCTTAGCATAGACGACTGCAAGTGTCAATTCGGACCGGAATTGATTCAGGAATTCGTCATGGTCAACAAGCATTGACTATTGATATTTGAGATTTACCCTTCGACCAGCTCAGGGTGGTGAGCTTGTCGAACCATTTGTAATTTGGTGCTTGCGATTTTGTACTTTATGATCTTTTTAGAAAATGAATCAACAGGTTGAGAATCTCTTTGACCATATTCCGTTAGTTGATTTAAATTGGCACCTATTCAGGGATGTGGTAACCTAAAGAAAATGTTATTCATTAATGGTTCACTCTTGTCCAAAAACGAGTTTAGAATGAGTCATATAATGAGTTGTAAAACGAGTCATTGAAAAAAATCCTCCTTGTATGTAGGGTGGTTGTTAAT
>CACVKW010001509.1 GCA_902749685.1 Olavius sp. associated proteobacterium Delta 1
TGAAGACCATTGAAAGTATTGACTGATCCTGGCTTCTGGTTTCTGGATACTGGATGTCGTTGAAATTCACCGATAGTGTCCTGTTAGATATCCAGCATCAAGTATCAAGCATCCAGCATCTGCCCGGAAAAA
>CACVKW010001510.1 GCA_902749685.1 Olavius sp. associated proteobacterium Delta 1
TCCTGTAAATCTTCGTTGGACTGTTTCAATACCGCTTCGACAAAATCCGAAGATCCCAGTATACGCTCATCACCTTTGACTCGAATGCCACTGTCACGAAACTCCTTCAATTCAAACCAGCCGCCAACTGACCTGAGCAGACCACCTCCCACCAAATCCGATCGCCGGCCCTTGGCAACTCCCTTGGCAACAAAAGCTCCATATGCCCCTTAGGCGGACCGCATCACGGTAGCCGCCGGTGACAAACCGGTTTTTAAAAGCAAATGCACGTGGTTGGTCATAATCGCCCAGCCATAACAACCAGTTTTGCTTTCAGATACAAGGGCGCTTAGTCGATCCAAAAAATTATCTCGATCAGAATCA
>CACVKW010001511.1 GCA_902749685.1 Olavius sp. associated proteobacterium Delta 1
AGGCATAACCTGATTTCGAAATCACCAATTTCGCGTTTATAACTGCCTGTTATTATTAAAGGCAGTATTTGATTTTCAATTTATTTTGGACAGCAATGACC
>CACVKW010001512.1 GCA_902749685.1 Olavius sp. associated proteobacterium Delta 1
AGATATCCAGCATCGAGTATCAAGCATCCAGCATCAGCCCGGAAAAAGCAACGATCTCAGGCATAACGGCCAGGCTAGATGATAAGAATTTATGCAATGTTAGGG